>NZ_WQQD01000046.1:0-7070 GCF_018785605.1 Blautia sp. MCC270 | reverse complement strand
CGGCAGCCATTCTTTCCAAAATGGAAACAGATGCCCTGGCAGATGTTTTAAAGCAGATCGATAAAGAAAAACGCAAGCTTCTGATCCAGCTGCTGGATGAACAGGTGCGGAAAGATATTGAAATGATCCGCTCCTTTGATGAGGATGAGATCGGAAGCAGAATGACAACGAACTGCATTGTGATCCGTGAAAACCTGACCGTAAAGCAGGCCATGAGTGAGCTGGTTTCCCAGGCGGCAGATAATGATAATATTTCTACGATCTTTGCAGTGACGGACAGAGGGGAGTTTTATGGAGCCCTGGATCTGAAGGATCTGATCACAGCAAGACAGGACCACCCTATGGAAGAGCTGATCGTAACTTCCTATCCATATGTGTATGGTACTGAGCAGATCGACGACTGTATGGAACGGCTGAAGGATTATTCTGAAGATTCCATTCCTGTATTGGACGATGACAATCGTTTCCTTGGAGTGATCACATCCGCAGGGATCATCGATCTGGTAGACGATGAGATGGGAGAGGATTATGCAAAGCTGGCTGGTCTGACTGCAGAGGAAGATCTGAAAGAACCTCTTTTTGAAAGCATGAAAAAAAGAATGCCTTGGCTGATCGTTCTTCTGGGCCTTGGTATGGTGGTATCTTCTGTTGTGGGAATGTTTGAAAAAGTAGTTACCTGTCTGCCGATCATCATGTGCTTTCAGTCTCTGATCCTGGATATGGCAGGAAATGTTGGAACCCAGTCCCTGGCTGTAACCATCCGTGTACTGATGGATGAAACGCTGACGGGCAGACAGAAAGCAGAGCTTGTGCTGAAGGAAATGCGGATTGGTCTTTGCAACGGTGGTTTGCTCGGCATTCTGTCTTTTGTACTGATCGGATTGTATATTTTCTTATTCAAAGGAAAAACACTCGTATTTGCCTATGCGGTATCCGGCTGTATCGGATTATCCCTGCTGGTGGCCATGCTGGTATCCAGTGCAGTGGGAACCTGCATACCGCTGTTTTTCAAAAAGGT
The DNA here is from genome assembly GCF_018785605.1 of Blautia sp. MCC270. Classification (NCBI taxonomy): domain Bacteria; kingdom Bacillati; phylum Bacillota; class Clostridia; order Lachnospirales; family Lachnospiraceae; genus Blautia; species Blautia sp. MCC270. The sequence continues at coordinate 6,052 of NZ_WQQD01000046.1, read as the reverse complement.
TGGTGTGGATCCGGCAGTAGCCTCAGGTCCTCTGATCACTACGATGAATGACCTTGTAGCCGTGATAACATACTATGGAATGAGCTGGATATTCCTGATCGAGATGTTCCACCTGGCTGGCTGAGAGTAAAATGCAGCTATGCTCATAAAAATAGACAGATATCAGAAATCTGTCGAATAACAGAAAAGTTACCAATACAAAAAAATTCCGGATCGAAAGATTCGGGATTTTTCTTTACATACAAACAGAAAGCTATTATAATGAAAGACACGCTTTGCCCGTTTAAAACGTTGCAGAAATAAATACAAACAACGGGCAGAAAAAGAGAACAAAACGATCACATGGGGTGATTTGGGAAAGGAAACAGTAACATGATAGTAACAATGATCGAAAAGGTCTATACATTTCTGTGGGGAGATCTGATAAGGATCCCGCTTCCGGGAGGAAGTACGCTGGGAATCTCACTTCTGATCCTGCTTCTGATTCCGACCGGTATCTATTTTACCATCAGGACAAAGCTTCTGCCGATCCGTCTTTTTCCGGATATGGTACGAGCCCTGTCAGAAAAGAAAAGTGACAAAAATAATCTTTCAGCATTTCAGACGCTGATCGTATCTACAGCTACCCGTGTGGGAATGGGAAACCTGGTCGGTGTGGTAGCTGCGATCTCAGCAGGAGGTGCAGGAGCGGTATTCTGGATGTGGATCACGGCGCTGATCGGTTCCTCTACTGCTTTTATCGAAGCAACCCTGGCACAGCTCTATAAAGAAAAGGATCCTCTTTATGGTGGCTACAGGGGCGGTCCTGCCTACTATATCCACCGTTACTGGGAAGAAAAACAGGGCAGAAAACGAAAAAAGGTTCTGCTTTCCGTTCTGTTTGCCATTTCCGGCCTGATCTGCTGGTGTGGGATCAGTCAGGTTATCAGCAATTCCGTCACGGCGTCTTTCAAAAATGCTTTTGATATTCCGCCGATGTATACTACCATCGTGCTGGTAGTGATCGCAGCTGTGATCGTGCTTCGGAAGAATGCAACGGTTAAAGTTCTGGATCTTCTGGTGCCGGTGATGGCAGTGCTTTATTTTGTGATCACGCTGTTTATTATATTTACAAATCTTGGAAGTATGCCGGGAGTATTTAAACGGATTTTTGAAGAAGCTTTCGGATTTCGTCAGGCTGTTGCCGGCGGATTTGGCGTCGTGCTGATGAACGGAGTAAAAAGAGGTCTGTTTTCCAATGAGGCGGGAAGCGGCTCCGCTCCCTGTGCAGCAGCGGCAGCAGAATGTGACAGTCCGGTAAAAGCCGGATTTGTCCAGGCCCTGGGTGTATTTGTGGATACGATCGTAATCTGCAGCTGTACAGCTATGATCATGCTTCTGGCCCCGGAAGATCTGGTACAGGGGCTTTCCGGAATGGAACTTCTTCAGACTGCCATGCATTATCATATGGGGCAGTTTGGAGTGATCTTTATTGCTGCAACACTGTTTATGTTCAGCTTTTCCACATTCCTGGGAATCCTGTTTTATGCAAGAGGCAATGTGGCTTATCTTTTCGGTGATAACTGGGGTTCACAGACAGGATATAAGGTGCTGGCACTGGTGATGCTGTTTATCGGTGGGATCGCGGCTTACACATTTGTATGGGATCTGGGAGATGTAGGAATCGGCCTGATGACGATCTTTAATATTTTCATGCTGTATCCTCTTGGGGAAAAAGCACTGAAAGAGCTGAAGATCTATGAATCGGAAAAGAAGAAAAAATAAAACTGTTTACAGACCTTGAGAGCATATGGTAATATCAGGGTAAAGCGCTAAAAGATTAAAGAGTTCTGACAGCCGGAAGAAGTCAGACTCTGTGAAATATCAACGGTAAGTTGGATCAAGAGGAGGATATGAAAGATGTATATTACATGCCTGGACGTAGAAGGTGTACTGGTACCGGAGATCTGGATCGCATTTGCAGAGGCAAGCGGAATCCCGGAACTCAAGAGAACAACCCGTGATGAGCCGGATTATGATAAGCTGATGAACTGGAGACTTGGAATTCTGAAAGAGCATGGTCTGGGACTGAAAGAGATCCAGGAGACTATTGCAAAGATTGATCCCCTTCCGGGAGCAAAGGAATTTCTGGATGAGCTGAGATCCTTTTCCCAGGTGATACTGATCAGTGATACCTTTACACAGTTTGCAACTCCGCTGATGGAGAAGCTTGGACGGCCGACACTTTTCTGTAATTCCCTGGAAGTAGCAGAGAACGGAGAGATCACAGGCTTTAAGATGCGCTGTGAGAAATCCAAGCTGACAACTGTGAAGGCACTGCAGTCCATGGGATTTGAGACTATTGCAAGCGGAGATTCCTACAATGATCTTGGAATGATCCAGGCAAGCAAAGCAGGCTTCCTTTTCCGCAGTACAGAGCAGATCCGTGCAGATCATCCGGAAATTCCGGCTTACGAAGAGTACGATGAACTTCTTGCAGCGATCAGAGAAGCAATGAAATGAAGAAGGGAAAACCGGAATGATCAACGAAAGAATTGTGATCGAAGAAAAAACAAAGGATTATAATGAGGCATGGATAGAGACCTATTTCTGGCAGGAGTCGGAAGAACTCTATCCGGGACAGAAGCGTCCGGTCATAGTGATCTGTCCGGGCGGAGCTTATTGCATGACTTCAGACAGAGAGGCAGAAGCCATTGCTGTCCGGTTTATGGGAATGGGCTATCACACAGTGGTGCTTCGTTACAGTGTGGCACCTGCCAGATATCCGGTGGCTCTCCGTCAGCTGGCAAAAACAGTAGCTCTTCTCAGAGAGAACAGTGATAAGTGGCATATTGAAAAGAATAAGATCATTGTGTCAGGTTTTTCGGCAGGTGGCCATCTGGCAGCTTCTCTGGGAGTATTCTGGAATACGGAGGAGCTTGCTGGGATCACGGGAATGGAAAACGAGAGGATCCGTCCCAATGGCATGATCCTGAATTATCCGGTGATCACTTCAGGGGAAGCTGGTCATGAAGAAAGCTTTCGAAATCTTCTGGGAGATCGTTATGAGGAGCTGAAAGATCGGATGTCTCTGGAATTTCAGGTTACGGAAGATACACCCAGAACCTTTATCTGGCATACCTTTGAGGATCAGACGGTGCTGCTGGATAATACACTTCTCTTTGTTCAGGCACTCTATAAAAAGGGCATTCCAGTGGAGTATCATGTTTTTCCGCAGGGCCCCCATGGGATCGGCCTGGCAAATGAGCTGACTGCCAACGAAAACGGCAGAGGGATCGCAAGAGCCTGCGAACCATGGAGTGAGCTTGCAGGAAAATGGCTGAACCGAGAATTCCCATGGTGGAACGGGGCAAAGATCGAAAGATAATATGAGACTGCTGTGTCGGATAAAATATCCTTTTTATCGGGAAACCGGTAGAGAGGGTATTTTTTATGATTGTGATGCATGTGATGACTGCTGTATTTGTCGGCTGTTTTGTCTGGCTCATCTGATGATAAAAGCTTTGCAGGGCTTTGGTGTGGATCTGGATCAACATTCACATTGCAGAAAGAAAGGAATTTTGATAATTATGGATAAAAATCAGATTTTTATTACCAGTGGTACGGAATATAAAAGAATGACAAAGGAGCTTCTGGAAAAAGCGGATCTTCAGTCTCATATCGGGGACAGAAAGAAAAAGATCGGGATCAAGCCGAATCTGGTTTCTCCTTCAGAGGCTTCCTGGGGTGCAACGACTCATCCGGAAGTGGTTGCAGGAATTATCGAGTATCTGAAGGAGCATGGCTTCCGGGATATGGTGATGCTGGAGGGATCCTGGGTAGGAGATAAGACAAGGGAGGCTTTTGAGACCTGTGGCTTTGACAGGCTTGAGGAAGAGTATCAGGTGCCGTTCTGGGATATGCAGAAGGATAAGGGTATTTCTGTGGACTGCGGCGGAATGGAGCTGAATGTCTGTGAGCGGGTAAAGGAGCTTGATTTTCTGATCAATGTGCCGGTTCTGAAAGGCCATTGTCAGACAAAGATCACCTGTGCCCTTAAGAATATGAAGGGGTTGATCCCAAATAAGGAAAAGAGACGGTTTCATTCTCTGGGGCTTCATAAACCCATTGCTCATCTGAATATGGGGATACAGCAGGACTTTATTGTTGTGGATAATATCTGCGGGGATCTGGATTTTGAGGATGGCGGAAATCCTGTCGTGATGAACCGGGTGATGGCTGCCTGTGATCCGGTTCTTGTGGATGCATATGTGTGTCAGATGATGCATTATGAGGTAGCTGAGGTTCCTTATGTGAAGCTGGCAGGTGATCTTGGCGTGGGCTGTTCAGATATTTCCAAAGTAGATGTCAGATTTCTGGAGGATGGTGCGGATCAGAGGATGCCGGTATCCAGAAAGGTTGTGGAGCTTGCAGATGCCGTGGAGGAGGTGGAATCCTGCAGTGCCTGCTACGGGTATCTGATCCCGGCATTGGAGATGCTGAAGGAAGAGGGGCTTTTTGAGAAGCTGGATGAAAAGATCTGCATCGGGCAGGGGTATCGTGGTAAGACGGGAGTGCTTGGTGTGGGACACTGTACCTGTAAGTTTCAGAATTATGTGGAGGGGTGTCCGCCGTTGGAGGGGGATATATATGAGTTTTTGAAAGAGTATATTGGTGAACGGACGCCGGGGAAGTGACAGTCCTCCGGGCCGGACTCCGTCTGGGGATGCTGCTAAGGTTCCGTGAGCCGGCTAAAACCATTGCGGAAGGGCCCAGAACTCGCCTTCGGCTCAAACAGCTGGGCCCTTCCGCAATAACGCCGTCTCCCGCAACCTAACCATCATCACCCCTCCTCCGTAGCAGCCCGGAGGACTGTCACTTCCCCGGCTGACGTTTCAGACGGAGAGGTGGAAGCGGACGCGTGGTGTCCTGTCCTTACGTTTTGATGAGTTGAGCGTCCGCAGTTGGAGGTGTGGGAAGGATAGCGTCTGGTCGATAAATATTTTGGTGTTGTTCAATGTGTTGGAATGGTGGGAAGGATACGTCTTCTTGTTGAAAGGTGTTATGCCGATGAGATCGGCACAGCCTGGCGTTTTAAACAAACGCAGAATCCATCGCCCTGTCAGTAACGTAACATGACCAAAACGTACGATTTCTAGCCCAAAACGTACGATTTCTAGCGGGGCCTGAGGGAAGGGGTGCAGGGGAGGGGAAACGGCCTTTCGCAACTACGAGTGCTTCCCCTCCCCTGCGGTTTCACTTACGCTTCCAAAGCGTAAAAACATTTTTCAGAAAAAATTTTCAGAAAAAAAGAATCCTAAAGACATCTCTTTACAATCTCAATAATCTGCTCCATAGAAAACCGGCTGCTGTCAATACAGAGATCATACTGTGTCATATCCAGCCATTTGCTGTCTGTAAAGTATTCATAGTAAGCCTTTCTCTCTTTATCCATTTTTTTGACCAGCTTCCGTGCGCTGGCTTCTTCTCTGCCGGTACGGCGTATCACATTCTGAATTCTTTCCTCAAAAGGTGCATGGATAAAAAGTTTAAGTGATTTATCCTTCAGGATATTGGTCGCACAGCGGCCGACAATTACGCAGTCCTCTCTCTGCGGAAGAGACAGGATGATCTTTCTCTGGAGATCATAGAGCACATCGTTCATTGGTACAAAAGAGAAATTATCTGTAAACTGCAGCTCACTGTCAACGGGAAATACCCACTGACTGGCTTTTTTCTCGTCTACCTTTGCCAGGGTGTCGAAGGGGATATTGTTTTTCTTGGCAGCCATGTCAATCAGTTCTTTATCATAAAAACCGATGTCTAGGTTTTCAGCCAGAGTCTTGCCGATAAGGCGTCCGTTGCTTCCAAACATACGATTGATGGTGATAATACGTTTTGCCATAAAGATACCTCCTTTATTTCGGACCGGAAGCAGGAATATCTGATTTCCGGTAGTTTTTCTTACTTCTTTTATAACATATTTCAGTAAAAAATACCAGAAAATAATATATAATTTTTAAAATAATATTTAATATATACAAAAAATAATGACAGCAGACAGAAAATATAA
>NZ_WQQD01000045.1:0-32106 GCF_018785605.1 Blautia sp. MCC270 | reverse complement strand
AAATAATATTTAATATATACAAAAAATAATGACAGCAGACAGAAAATATAATTAATTATTTGTATTTGTATATGAAAAACAGGATGCCTTTTTCACCGGGTTTTCACAGATCACACAAAGTCTTTATGCATTTTTCTTTTAAAGTATTTTTAAAACAGAGAGAACATACACAGCATATTTTGAGGTTAAGGAAAATGAAACGACGGCGTAAAAGGCTTATGGTGATCATCCCGGTGGCGACTGTCTGTGTGGCAGGTGCGGGAACTGTGGGATATTTTAAAGTGGCGCATACGAAGCCGGCGCAGAAAACAGTAGCGAAAACGTAATCGGCGGAGGCGAAAAAAGGGAACCTTTCCAAGACAATTGTGAGTACCGGTAATCTGGACCTGGCAGAAAATGCGCTTACAGAGCTCCTGATGGAACGCTTTGAGCAGGACGAAGACGCTTTTTCCATTGTGGATCAGTCAGAGATCATGGAAGCCATGTCCGGTGTCACCAACACCATGTCTCTGATGATCAGAACAAATCGCGTTTTTTTATCTGGAAATCCGCACATTGATAAGGTATAATCTATAACAGTTAGAGGAATATCTCTGCCGGGAGTACGGAACTGCCGGCAGGGAACTGCCGAGAAAGGGATGACAGTAAATTTGAACATCGTGGAGAAATGTGTTTCATGCCTGAATATAAAAGAATCTTATGATCTGGCCAGGCGCATGGAGCAGGAAAAAACAAATCCGGTTCTGGGATACCGTACAGCAGGCTCCCTGGCAGAGCGAAAAACCGGAGATATGCTTTTGGAAGAAATGAAAAAAGCCGGTCTCACACAGGTAGAAAAAGATAAGATCCGTGTGGATGCATGGGAATTTAAAAAAGCGGTGATGCGCTGCCATGACAGAGAGGGAACCTGCCGGGAGATCCAGCTTGGCGCATATCAGACGGATTTTAAGACCAATGGCTTTCAGAGGTTTGATCTTGTATATCTTGGAAAGGGTACAGCTGACGAATATAAGGATATCGATGTGAAAGGAAAGCTGGTTCTTATCGAGATCAATCAGAGAGAAGAATGGTGGATCAACTACCCGGTGTATCAGGCACACCTGAAGGGTGCAGCAGCTCTGATCGCCGTACAGAGCAGAGGATACGCACAGATCGATGATACGGCTTTGAATGCACAGGATATCGCAGGACCTTCTTGTGCGCCTGCATTTTCCATGTCACGGGCAGATTTTCTTATGATCCGTCAGCTGATGGAGGAGAAAAATGAGAATGGGAATCGTGTTCCGGAGCTTTCCGTGGAATTTGATGCGGATACAGAGGTGATCAAAGACCAGTATACCTACAATATCGTTGGCAAAATCCCGGGAACCGATTCGGATTCCATGATCCTGTTAAGTGCTCACTATGATTCTTATTTTGAGGGATTTCAGGACGATAATGCGGCAGTGGCCATGATCATTGGAATTGCCAGGGCGCTGCTCCGTGGTGGCTATAAACCTCGCCATACTATTGTGGTATGTGCTCTTGCAGCAGAAGAATGGGGGATTTCCGACACAAAATATGACTGGTCCACAGGTGCTTACCGCCAGGTATTTGAGGCGAGACCGGAGTGGCAGGGGCACGTGATCGCAGATCTGAATTTTGAGCTTCCGGCTCATGCACACAGTACCAGAGATGCAGTACGATGTACCTATGAGTATGCGGATTTTGTGCGCAGCTTCGTGGATGCTGTGCAGATGCCGGAGGGGATTTACCCGGAGGGCATGACCACGTTGTATCCCATTGAAACCTGGTCTGATGATTTTACCATGGCTATTTCCGGGATCCCGTCCATGGTCAATGATTTCAGCGGTGGCCCGTTTATGGAAAATTATTATCATTCCCAATACGATAACCAGGATGTTTATGAGGAAGAGGTATACAGATTCCATCATGAATTTTATCTGAAACTTCTTCTGGCTATTGACGGCCTTGCTCTGCCGCCAATGGATTTCGGGCGGGTACTGGACCAAAGTATTAAGACCCTGGATACGGATCTGTGTATGCAGACCGGCGCCGACAGTACACTCCTTCTGAAAAAAACAGAAGAGGCAAAAAAAGCAGCTGCCATCCTTGCAGAGCAGGTACGGCACTTCAACAGCCTTCCGGAAGAAAAACGTGACTGGAAAAAAGCCGATGCCATTACCGAAAAGCTTCTCGGTGTATTCCGGAAATCCCAGGATTATCTGGTACGTCTGGACTGGGATGACAATGTGATCTTTCCGCAGCAGGCAGTGCAGAACAATCTTTATGCACTGAAGAAAGCGATGGGATATCTGGAAAAAGGAGAGATCGCACCTGCGCTGGAGGCTTTTTACAGTATTGACAACAACTGCTATGCCTTTCAGTTTGAGCGGGAAGTCTTTTATCATTTTACGGAATATATCTTGAAGCAGTCCCCGGATCGCCTGATGTGGGGAAAGGGCAGGATCATCCACCATGAGAACCTTTATGATCTTGTGGAAAGCCTGAAGGAAAAGAAGCCGGGTGACAGTCTGGAGGCAGAAAAGCAGAGCCTCAAGGAAGCCTGGGAAAGACAGAAGCGTTATTATGCGGATGATATTGAATATCTGATCCGTGCAGTGGAAAAGCTCAGGAATCTGATTTGCGAGGTCAGTGATATGTTTGAAAAAGGAACAGAATAAAACCATATCTGGAGGAAAGAATGGAAAGCCATAATTTATACCGAGTGAAAGAAGAAGATCTGGATAAGCTGATCCGGATATTGACCGTATGTTTTTCGGAGGATCCTCTGTATCATGCACTGATCCCGGACAGGGATACCAGAGAACGGCTGATGCCGGAGCTTTTTACCTGTGATCTTACGGAGTTTTTTGAGACCTGCGAGATCTATGCAGACAGCAGTGAGCTGAACAGTATCCTGGTAGTATCCGACGGAACGGAGCATGAAGCAGCCTTACATAATCTGATGGTGGATTTTTTTGCCCTTCTGAAAACAGATGGCTATCTGATCAAAGAGGATCCAAGTCTTGCGACCCTGCGGAAATTCATCCAGGGAAAAGACTATCTGAATTCCAGCTGGACTTCCCAGCTTCATACAGCAGAAAGGCTTCATGTGATCTATCTGGCAGTGGCGCCGAAGATGCAGCATCACGGTCTTGCTGAAAAGCTGATGGATGAGGTGATCGATTATGCGGACAGGCATAAGCTGATGATCTCTCTGGAAACCCATAATCCGGCAAATGTTTCCATGTATGAGAAATTCGGATTTAAATTATACGGCATTGTACAGAAAAAAGGATTTGATCTGAAGCAGTACTGCATGATCAAACAGGCATAGGAGGAATTACGATGAAACGAAAATGGTGGCATGACAAAGTGGTATATCAGATATACCCCAAGAGCTTTTATGATTCCAACGGAGACGGGATCGGAGACATCCCGGGAATCATCAGCAAGCTTGATTATCTTAAGGAACTGGGAGCAGATATCCTCTGGCTTTCCCCAATCTATAAATCTCCCCTTGCAGACCAGGGATATGACATTGCAGATTATTATGCGATTGATCCGAGGTTTGGGACCATGGAGGATATGGATCGTCTGATCGCAGAAGCAAAAAAAAGAGAAATGTACATCCTTATGGATCTGGTGGTAAATCACTGCTCCGATGAGCATGAGTGGTTTCAGCAGGCCATTAAGGATCCGGACGGAAAGTATGGAAATTTCTTTTATATCCGGGACAAAAAGGATGATAAAGCTCCCTGCAACTGGAGAAGCTATTTCGGTGGTCCGGTATGGGAAGAGCTTCCGGGACATCCGGATAAACAGTATCTCCATGTATTCCACAAGAAGCAGCCGGATCTCAACTGGGAGAATCCTGAAGTAAGAGAGGAAGTCTACAAAAACATCCGCTGGTGGATGGAAAAAGGGCTTGGCGGATTCCGTATTGATGCCATTATCAATATCAAGAAGAAGCTTCCGTTTTCCGATTATCCTGCCGATCGTGCAGATGGGCTCTGCAGCGTCGGGAGGATGCTGGAGGAGGCAGAAGGGATTGGAGAATTTCTGGGAGAGATGGCTGAGAAGTGCTTTCATCCCTATGATGCTTTTACTGTAGGAGAGGTCTTCAATGAAAAGGAAGATGAGATCAAAGATTTTATCGGAGAAAACGGATATTTTTCATCCATGTTTGATTTTGAAGAAACCTGTTACGGAAAGAGCGAGGATGGCTGGTATGCATCCAAACCGTACCTGACTCCGGAAGAGTACAAGAAGTGTATTTTCCATACGCAGAAAAAGATTGGGGATACCGGCATGATCTCCAACATTATTGAGAATCATGATGAGCCAAGAGGTGTCTGTCACTATATTTCTCCGGAAGACCGCTGTCCGGATTCAAGGAAGCTCCTGGCAGGTGTTTATTTTCTGCTGAAGGGAATTCCGTTTATTTATCAGGGTCAGGAGATCGGTATGGAAAATATGGAGTTTACTTCTATGGATCAGATCGATGACATCAGTACCATCGATGAATACCAGGTAGCGCTCCGTGCCGGATGCAGTGAAAAAGAAGCGCTTGATGCTGCTTCCGCATTTTCCAGAGACAATGCCAGAACTCCGGTACAGTGGAGCGCAGAGAAAAATGCGGGATTTTCAGAAGGAGAGCCGTGGCTTGGGGTCAATCCCAATTATAAGGAGATCAATGTAAAGTCCCAGTTAACGGACAGTGATTCCCTCCTTTCTTTCTACAAAAAGCTGACTGCACTGAGAAAAGCTCCGGAATATAAAGAAACGCTTGTATACGGAACATTCGCTCCATATCAGGAAGAACAGAAGAATCTGATCGCATATACAAGAAACGGTGAGAAAAATCTTCTGATCCTGGGAAATATGCAGGCACAGTCACAGAAGGTATCTTTGCCGGGAGAAGTAAAAGAGGTGCTTCTGAATAATCAGAAAGCTGTGGAGATCACAGAAAAAGAGATCATTTTGAAACCGTATCAGTTTATCGTTCTGGAGACCGCTGTCTAATGCGGCGTCAGAACAGCAGAGAAAAAAACAATAGCTATTTAGCTGACAGTCTGTTAAAATAAATGTTCGGCTGAAAAACAGCCGTAAAGAAAGAGAATGAGAATTCAGAAGGGAATAAAGTATGCTGAAGATAAAGAATTACGTAAAGGCAGAAAGCCTTGAACAGGCATATGAACTGAACCAGAAAAGAACAGCCTGTGTGCTGGGCGGTATGGTCTGGCTGAAAATGGGAAACCGGAACATCATGACAGCCATTGATCTGTCAGGTCTTGGGCTGGATACTATTACAGAAACAGAAGAAGCATTTGTGATCGGCTGTATGACACCACTTCATGCGCTGGAAACCCACAAAGAGCTGAATGCCTATACAAACAGTGCTATCCGTGAAAGTGTACGGCACATTGTGGGTGTGCAGTTTCGAAACTGTGCCACAGTGGGCGGAAGTATTTTCGGAAGATTCGGATTTTCCGATGTACTGACCATGTTTCTGGCACTGGATACCTGGGTGGAGCTGTACAATGGCGGAACCATTCCGCTGGCACAGTTTGCATCCATGGAAAAGGATAACGATATCCTGGTAAATATCATTGTAAAAAAACAGCCGCTGAACAGTGTGTACTTAAGTCAGCGGAACAATTCCACAGATTTTCCTGTGCTCACCTGTGCGGCCGCTCTTATTGACGGAAAAGCAAGAACTGTCATTGGGGCCAGACCCGGAAAAGCAATGATCGTGGAAGATGAAGAGGAAATCTTAAAAGATTTTGTACAGATGAATGCACAGCAGAAAAAGGATGCAGCAGCATCTTTTGCCGCATATGCAGCGGAACATGTTTCTACAGACAAGAACATGCGTGCTTCAAAAGAATACAGAAGTCTTCTTGTGAAAGTCCTTACAAGAAGAGCCTGGGAAGAGATCGGAGGGAGAGCAGAATGAATATCACTTTCTGGCTGAATGGTGTAAAACGGCAGGCAGAGGTACGTCCGGATGAATTGCTTCTGGATTTCCTGCGGAAAAACAGCTGTTACAGCGTAAAACGTGGCTGTGAGACTGCAAACTGTGGTCTCTGTACTGTGCTGATGGATGAACGTCCGGTACTGTCCTGCTCCATGCTGGCTGCCCGCGCAGATGGGAAACGGATCGTGACTCTGGAGGGAATGCAGGAGGAAGCAAAGGAATTCGGCGCTTTTATGGCAAATGAGGGAGCAGAGCAGTGCGGCTTCTGCAATCCGGGATTTATCATGAATGTATTTGCCATGTTAAAGGAACTGGAAGATCCCACAGAAGAGGATATCCTGGAGTATCTTTCCGGAAATCTGTGCCGTTGCTCGGGATTTGTGGGACAGACCAGAAGTATCCTGAAATTTCTCGACTATAAAAAAGGACAGGAGGAAGGAAAATGAAATACGTAAACAAGCCGGTGCCAAAAACAGATGCAATGTCGTTGGTAACCGGAAAACCGGTCTATACCGATGATCTTGCACCTTCTGACTGCCTGATCGTCAAGATCTTAAGAAGTCCTCATGCCAATGCCTGGGTGGAAGAGATCAAGACAGATGCTGCAAAGAAGATCGAGGGGATTGCCTGTGTTCTGACCTATGAGGATGTTTCCCACAAAAGATTTACCCTGGCCGGGCAGACAGCGCCGGAGATCAGTCCATGGGATCGCTATATCATAGATAAGCATGTGCGTTTTGTAGGGGATCCGGTTGCCATCGTAGCCGGTGAGACAGAAGAGGCAGTAGATAAAGCCCTGAAACGCATTAAGGTAAAATATCGTGTGGAGGAAGCGGTTCTGGATATCCACACAGCCAAGGATAATCCCATTCTGGTGCACCCGGAGGATGACTGGTATATGCCGATCCCGGCCGGCGGAGATAATAAGCGTAATCTCTGTTCCTCCGATGTAGAAGAAGTGGGTGATGTGGATGCCATGCTGGAAAAATGTGCGTATACAGTAGACCAGGTTTACCACACAAAGGCAAATCAGCAGACCATGATGGAGACCTTCCGTACCTACTGTTATATGGACCATTTTCAGAGACTGACGGTGGTTTCTTCCACCCAGATCCCGTTCCATATCCGAAGGATCGTAGGAAATGCGCTGAACATTCCGTCTTCCAAAGTTCGTGTGATCAAGCCTCGTATCGGCGGGGGCTTTGGTGCAAAACAGTCTTCTGTCAGTGAGGTTTTCCCGGCACTGGTAACATGGGTTACCGGGCGTCCGTCCAAGATCGTTTTTTCCAGAAAGGAATCCATGATCGCGTCTTCTCCGCGTCATGAGATGGAAGTCCATATCCGTATGGGTGCAGACGAAAACGGTATTGTAAAGGCGATCGATCTTTATACTCTTTCCAACACCGGTGCCTATGGAGAGCATGGGCCTACAACCGTAGGACTTTCAGGCCATAAATCCATTGCGCTGTATCGTCATACGGAAGCCTACCGTTTTGCCTATGATGTTGTTTATACCAATATGCAGGCAGCTGGCGCTTATCGTGGCTATGGTGCCACACAGGGTATTTTTGCTGTGGAGTCCGCAGCAGATGAGCTGGCTCATAAGATGGGGATGGATCCGGTAAAATTCCGTGAGCTGAATATGCCTATGGAGGGAGAGGCACTTCCGGGATATCCGGATGTACCGATCAACGGCAGCTGTACCATGGACAAATGCCTTGCCCGTGCAAAGGAAATGATCGGATGGGATGAGAAATATCCGTTCCGTGATATGGGTAACGGCAAAGTACGGGGTGTCGGTATCGCTATGGCCATGCAGGGCTCATCTATTGCAGGAATCGATGTCGGCGGAGCAGACATTAAATTAAATGAGGATGGTTCCTATACCCTGGCACTTGGATGTTCTGATATGGGAACCGGCTGTGATACCATTCTTGCTCAGATGGCAGCAGACTGTCTGGATACAGATATGAAAAATATCGTGGTATTCAGTGTGGATACAGATATTTCTCCCTATGATTCCGGTTCTTATGCATCTTCCACAACCTATGCAACCGGAAATGCCGTGATCCAGGCCTGCGGAGAACTCAGAAAGAGAATCCACGCTTTTGGCGCACAGATGCTTGGAGTATCTGCAGAGGATTCTGATTTTGACGGAGAAAAAGTCCGCACAGAAGACGGAAAAGAGGTAACGCTGCAGCAGATCGCAGGAAAAGCGACCTGTGGAGTCTGCAGTGAGCTTCAGGTTGTAAAAGAATATTCTTCTCCGATCTCTCCGCCACCGTTTATGGTAGGTGCCGCTGAAGTGGAGGTCGATAAAGAGACCGGACAGATCGATGTCATTGATTATGTGGGCGTGATCGACTGTGGAACCCCGATCAATCCAAATCTTGCCAGAGTGCAGGCAGAAGGCGGTATCGGTCAGGGTATCGGAATGGTTCTGTATGAGGATATCCAGTATACAGATAAGGGAAAGATCCGTAACAATTCCTTTATGCAGTATAAGATCCCCAACCGTATGGATATTCCGAAGGTACGGATCGAGTTTGAAAGCAGCTACGAGAAGACAGGTCCTTTTGGTGCAAAATCCATTGGTGAACTTGTGATCGATACACCTTGTCCGGCTATTGCCAATGCGGTTTATAATGCAACAGGTGTACGTGTCAGAGAGCTCCCGATCACTCCGGAGAAGGTTGCAATGGGAATCCTTGCCAGAGAAGCCGGAGAGAAGGTGTGAAATGCAGGAGCTGATACTGGCAATTGCCGGACTGATCCTGGAACTGCTGGTATTTTTCTGTGCAGGAAGTCTGCTGACACGGATACTGAAAATGAAGGCGGAAGTAACTATGGAACTGGTCTTGGGATATCTTCTGTATTTTGCGGTTTTTGAGATACTTGCAGTTCCTATGACACTGAAATGGGTAAAGCTGAGTACCTTTTCGTATCTGTGGATGGTGATCATGGCAGCTTGTGTACTGGCAGCATGTCTGTTTGTGCATAAACTTTGGAAGGGACAGCTGGACCGGATAGGAGAAACATTTCGGAAGCATTCACTGCTGCTGCTTTTGACCGCTGCGGCAGTGATCCTGCAGTGTTTTCTGGTGGCTGCATATCAGGACGTTACTGCAGATGCAACACATTATATTGGTGCAGTAAGCACTTCCGTGTATACAGACACTCTTGCCCGATACAGTCCGCTTACCGGTGTTATCCAGAGAAATTTTAATCTCCGCTATGATCTTTCTGCATATCCGATGAACAATGCGGTGTGGTGTGTCCTTCTGGGCATCCACCCGATCGTTCAGTCCAAGGTCGTGATGTCTGTGATCAACATGCTGATGATCAATCTTCTGATCTACCAGATCGGAAAAAGCTTTTTTCGTGGAGATGAAAAAAAAGCAGACCTGATGGTTCTTTTTGTGTGTCTGATGCAATTGTTTTCTTTTTCTATCTATACAACAGGAACCTTTGCGTTTATGCGGGTTTATGAAGGGAAGGCCCTGCTGGCAAATATTTCCATTCCGGCAGCGCTTCTGGTAAGTATACGGCTCTGGCTCAACAAAGATGGCAGAAATAAAGAGAGCTGGGTGCTGCTTTTCATTGCTGCAGTCAGTGCGTTGACGTTTTCAGGATCCTCCCTTATTTATCCTGCGGTAGTCAGTACGGCGATCCTTCCGGTGATGGTGCTGAAGAAAAAGATTTCCTACGCGATTCCCTATGCGCTTTGTATGCTGCCGGGATTTTTGTATGCCCTGGTTTATTTTTCGGCGAAGCTTGGATGGATCGCATTTCCGGCATCATAGGAAACTGGGAAGATACTATGGATAGGAGAAGAAAATGGCGGGAGTAACGATCGAAGAACTGGGACTGCGTTTTGTGCAGATCTGTATGGAAAATTACTGGAGTGGCTGTCTGCTGCCTGTATTTTTTCTGGCAGGTATACTCTGGGATATTTTTTACCGCAGGAGAAAAGAATCCAGAGTGTTCCTGTATTATCTAGTCTTTCTGGCACTTACGGTATATAATCCGGTTCTTGTAAAATATGTGATACCAAAGGTACATTTTGAAAGTGAATATTATCGTTTTATCTGGATCCTTCCGGTGATCCCGGGTGCTGCCTATTATGCTGTACGGATCGTAGAAGCGGTAAGGTTTCGATGGCTGAAGGCTGTAACAGCGTTGATCCTTGCGGCAGTGATCGTCACTACGGGGACACCTGTTCCCGGCATTGCAAAAGATTATGTGATGGCGGAAAACATCTATAAAGTCCCGAATGAGCTGCGCTCAGTATGCGATGTGATCCATCAGGACTGCGATAAAGAACAACCCAAGGTTGTTTTTGACAATGAGCTGAATCTGGTGGCTAGACAGTATGATCCGTCACTGATCCTTGTTCTGGATCGTAATTTTATCCTGTATCGTGCAGGAAGTACTGTGGTAGGAAACTACGAAAACAGCAAGGCCTACCAGATCCAGAAAGTGATCATGGATGTGATCAGTTATCAGATGGATGTAGGGATCGATAAGTTCCGGCAGGTATTGAAAAGAACGGAAACCGATTATCTCGTTCTTCCGGTAGATCTTACAAATCATGACTATATCCGTCAGGCAGGATGTACCCCTATTGCACAGACAGAAAAATATGTGGTATACAGGTTTGAAGGGTGAATGTGTTCGCCCTTCTGGCCTGGAAAAATGACCAAAGTGCGTAAAATGATACGGAGAACGGAGTGAACAGCAACCATAAAATGTGTGATGAATATGTACTGTTTAAAAAAATCTTTACAATTTCATGGATTTGTGTTAAAATCATAAACAGTGTAAACCTACTTTGATAATTTCATACCTGAATTTAGAAGTTATGTTTTTCATTATGCACCTGTAGCTCAGTGGATAGAGCAGTGGTTTCCGGTACCATGTGCGGGGGTTCGATTCCCTTCAGGTGTGTTACCCGGAACAGTGGGAATTGTTCCGGCGTGTTGTTATGATAAGGAGGACAAGAACTTGGATGATTTCAGAGAATGGTTATCAGATAACCTTCGCTATTTTATGTTAGGCGGAGCCATTCTGGTGATCGTGCTTGTTCTGATCTTTGGCGTCCGCGCCTGTGTTGGAGGTAAGAAGGGGAATTCCAATAAAGATCAGACAACAGCCCAAAGTAACCAGGAAAATGATCCTTCTTCTCCGGCAAATGATGGGGAGACAGACGAGAAGAAAGACGCCAGTTCCGCGGCAGATACGGATGCGGAGACAACCATGGAAAAAGCCAGCACGGAAGTAACCGAGCTGATTCAGAGCTATTATAAAGCTTTTGGGGAAAAAGACATTGCAACACTTAAGACGATTGAGGACGGATTTACGCCGGCTGACGAGTCGCAGATTAATTCAAGGGATTATATTGATGGGTATGAGGTACAGAATGTTTACGCTAAGAAGGGACTGACGGACGATTCGTATGTCGTTTATGTAGTCTTTAATTATATCTGTACTGGAATTGAGACTCCGGTTCCGGCACTGAGCCAGTTTTATGTGGAGACGGGCAGTGACGGCAATCTGAAGATCAAAGGTGGTGCTGATGACGATGCAGATATCAGTGCCTATGTGAAAAAACTGGAATCTGAGAAGGATGTGCAGGAGCTTATCACAAAGGTAAAGACGGACTATGAAGCTGCGCAGGAGAGTGATCCCTCTCTGGCAGAATTCCTTCAGGGCCTTGGTGAAGATGCCAGTGCTTCCGCAGATGCAGGAACAATGCTTACAGTTACAGAGGATTGTAATGTTCGTGCTTCCGCAGATTCAGAGGGTGAGGTTATCGGTGGTTTTTCTGCAGGAACGGAAGTTGAAAAGAAAGGGCAGGAAGGCGACTGGATACAGGTTGATTATGATGGACAGACCGGTTATGTCTATAGTGGTCTGTTAGAATAATAAGGGTTAATAAAATGCAGGTTCCGGAAGAACCTGCATTTTTGTTGCTCTGATATAACGAAAGATCATTTTTTGAGTGAACCGTCTGCTGCCAATGTGTATTTTTTTCCATTTACGGTGATGGTTCCGGTCTGCATGATTCCGTCTTCGTCCAGATAATAACGTTTTTTGCCTAGGGTGATCCAGCCGGTCTGCATGATTCCGTCCTTATTGAAATAATATCGATGACTATCTGTGTCGGTAAGCCATCCGGTATAGGCGGTTCCGTCAACCATAAATTTCCAGTTGGTGCCATCCGGTGTCCAGACTCCGTTTTCTGCCTCCGGCGAAACCTTTTCTGTTTCGGGAATCTCTGTGGGAACAGGAGACGGTGTGGCGGAAGGTGAGGGAGCGCCGGAAAATATCGATGCATCTGTATGGTGATCGCGATCTGAACTTGGTTCAATAGTCGAAATATCGCTGGTATTTATGGAAACTACGGAAGTACTGCTGCTTTCAAAAGGACCGGCCGATGACTGGGTAAAGAGAATACCGCAGATCAGACACAGGAAAACAGCGACAAAGATCAGCAGCCGGTTCATACGTGGAGTATGCTCTGACATGATTTTCCTCCTGATATTTAAGTATATTTCTGTTTATCATACAATAATGAGCAAGAAAATACAAGAAAAATAACCGGTTGCGAACACGTGGGAAAAAATATATAATAGAACAATGGACGAAAAAATCAGAATCAATAAATATTTAAGCGATATAGGAGTCTGCTCAAGAAGAGAGGCAGACCGCCTGACAGAAGCGGGGAGGGTTACTGTCAATGGAGAACTGGTTTCCACAGGAATGAAGATCCTTCCGGATGCGGAGATCTGTATTGACGGAAAGCCTGTAAAAAAACAGGAAAAAAAGATCCTGCTTCTTTTTCATAAACCAAAAGGGATTGTCTGCAGTACCAAGCAGCAGCGGAATGAGATGACAGTAACAGAATATCTGGATTATCCGGTGCGGATCTATCCCATAGGACGGCTGGATAAAGATTCCGAAGGACTGCTTCTCCTTACCAATGAAGGAGATCTGGTGAACCGTATCATGAAGGCGGGGAACTACCATGAAAAGGAATACCTGGTGACCGTGAATAAACCGGTGACAGAAGAATTTATCCGTGGTATGGGCGGCGGAGTGCCGATCCTTGATACGGTCACACGTCCCTGCAAGGTTACAAAAACAGGGAAAAACAGTTTTCGTATCATCCTTACCCAGGGTCTGAACCGCCAGATCCGTCGTATGTGTGAATATTTCGGATATAAAGTCGTAACACTGAAACGTGTTCGGATCATGAATCTGTATATTGATGGCCTGGAAGAGGGGAAATATCGTGAGATCCGGCCGGAAGAACGAAAAGAACTGGAGGAGATGCTTTCCTCCGAAAAATCAGAAAAAAGGACGGGAGGAAGCCATGAACGAATCATCCATAAAAAAAATGAAAGAGCTGGGAGAAAAGCTCCGGGAAGCGTCCAGGGCCTATTATCAGGAAGACAGGGAGATCATGTCCAACGTGGAGTACGACGCCCTGTACGACACTCTGAGCGCACTGGAGAAAGAAACAGGGATCGTTCTGGCAGAAAGTCCAACCGTTAATGTAGGATATGAGGCAGTGGAGCAGCTCCCCAAGGAGGAACATGAGAGACCGATGCTGTCTCTGGATAAGACCAAAGAGAGAGAAGCTTTGAGAGAGTTTATCGGGGAACATCCTACACTTTTATCCTGGAAGCTGGATGGCTTAACGATCGTGCTTACCTATGAAAACGGAGAGCTTATAAAGGCAGTTACCAGAGGAAATGGTATTGTGGGAGAGGTTATTACCAATAATGCCAGAGTATTTAAGAACATACCTCTGAAAATTTCTTTTAAAGGGAGACTGGTACTTCGCGGAGAAGCCATCATTACCTATTCGGACTTTGAAAAGATCAACGAAACTATCGGAGATGCAGATGCCAAATACAAAAATCCCAGAAATCTCTGCAGTGGTTCTGTCCGCCAGCTGAATAACGAAATTACAGCAAAGAGAAACGTACGGTTTTATGCTTTTTCTTTAGTGAGTGCGGAAGGCGTGGATTTCCGGAATTCCAGGGAGGTGCAGTTCCGGTGGCTGAATGAACAGGGTTTTGAGGTTGTGGAATATCGAAAAGTCACAGCGGGAACTCTGGATGAAGCGATGGATTACTTTGCGGAAGCAGTTACGACCAATGATTTTCCGTCAGATGGGCTTGTGGCATTGTATGATGATATTGCTTACGGAGAATCTCTGGGAACTACGGCCAAGTTTCCAAGGAACGCCATGGCATTTAAATGGGCCGATGAGATGCGTGATACGAGACTTCTGGAGATTGAGTGGAGCCCGTCCAGGACCGGACTGATCAATCCGGTAGCAATTTTTGAGCCGGTGGAACTGGAAGGCACCACAGTGAGCAGAGCCAGTGTGCATAACATCAGTATCATGAAGGAACTGAAACTGGGGATCGGAGATACCATTCGTGTATACAAAGCAAATATGATCATTCCTCAGATCGCGGAAAATCTGACCGGAAGCGGTAATGCATCGATCCCGCATACCTGCCCGGCCTGCGGACAGGAAACGGTAGTGAAGAAAGAAAACGATGTGGAATGTCTTTTCTGCGTCAATCCGGGGTGCCCGGCCAAGAAGATCAAATCCTTTGGCCTTTTTACAAGCAGGGATGCCATGAATATCGACGGACTTTCCGAGGCAACACTGGAGAAATTTATTGCCAGGGGATTTATCCATGACTTTGGCGATATTTTTGAGATCAGCCGGTATAAAGATGAGATCGTGGAAATGGAAGGCTTTGGGCAGAAATCCTATGATAATCTTATGGAAAGTCTGGAACGGGCGAAAGAGACTACACTTCCAAGAGTGATCTACAGTCTTGGGATCGCAAATATCGGTCTGGCTAATGCAAAAGTGATCTGCCGCCATTTTGACAATGATCTGGACAGGATACGTCATGCCAGTCTGGAAGAGGTCAGTGATATTGATACCATCGGGCCGGTCATTGCCGGAAATCTGGTAGCTTATTTTAGGGATGAGGATAATGATCGCCGCCTGGATCATCTGATGAGCTTTCTTCATATTCAGGAGGACAGTCCCAAACAGGAACAGATCTTTGAAGGAATGAATTTTGTGATCACAGGAAGTCTGGTGCACTTTGGAAATCGAAGTGAGGCCAAAGAGCTGATCGAATCCCTGGGAGGCAAGGTTACCGGTTCAGTTACCAAAAAGACCAATTATCTGATCAATAACGACATCCAGTCCAATTCATCCAAAAACAAAAAGGCAAGAGAACTGGGGATTCCGATCCTTTCAGAAGAAGATTTTCGGAAACTTGCCGGAGTGCAGTAAAGGCCGTACAGACTGGAGATACTTTTTATCTGAAGAAAAAAGCCGAGCGGCTCCTTTATAAGAGACGCTTCATATATAAGGAGGGCAAACAATGCCGATCAAAACACAGGGGGATCTTCCGGTAAAGGAGATCCTGGAGAGAGAAAATATATTTGTAATGGACGAAAAACGTGCCATGCACCAGGATATCCGTCCGATCCATATTCTGATCCTGAATCTGATGCCGCTGAAAGAAGAAACAGAGCTGCAGCTTCTGCGTTCTCTTTCCAATACACCGCTGCAGGTGGATGTGACATTTATGGCTGTGGAGAGCCATGAAGCCAAGAATACATCTCTCAGCCATCTGAACAAGTTTTATGAAACGTTCACCGATATAAAGAAAAGTAAATTTGATGGAATGATCATCACAGGAGCACCGGTGGAGCAGATGCCTTTTGAGGAAGTGGATTACTGGAATGAGCTGACTGAGATTATGGATTGGACTGAGAAGCATGTGACTTCCACGATCTTTCTCTGTTGGGCAGCGCAGGCCAGTCTTTATCATTTTTATGGCCTGGAGAAAAAACCTCTGGATAAGAAAATGTTCGGACTTTTCCAGCACAGGGTACTGAACCGTAAGATCCCGCTGGTCCGGGGCTTTGATGATGTATTTCTTGCGCCGCATTCCAGACACACAGAAGTTCCTATTGCAGATATCCATGCATGCAAAGACCTTACGGTCCTGGCGGAAAGCGAAGAGGCTGGTCTGTTCCTTGCAATGGCAGAGGGAGGACGTAAAATCTTTGTTATGGGACATCCGGAATACGACCGCGTGACTTTGGATGGCGAATATAAAAGAGACCTTGCCAAGGGTCTGCCTATTGAAATCCCGAAGAACTATTACAAAGATGACGATCCAAACAACAAACCACTCCTCACCTGGAGGGCCCATGCCAACAACCTGTATACGAACTGGTTGAATTATTACGTATACCAGAGTACTCCGTATGACCTGTACGGGACACCGGATTTCAGGGAAATTTAAGGAATATGAAATAAGTATTAGCATAAGCTCATAAATCGTAGACAAAGCTATGATTTATGGGCTTATTTTAGATTGCTGCTTACGAAGGTCTTTCCTAAAAAACATTCCTACAAAATGTAGGAATAAATGCAATGTTTATGGTATGAAATGCGGCTGGTTTTTTGCATTTATTTTGATACAATCATTATATGAAAGACATGGAACTGAAATAAGAATTCCTGGTTACTGTTCATTGGTAATATTCTGCGAAGCGTGTTACTGAGAACGGAATGAACAGTAACAATTCTTGATGCAGGCCAGAATATGTTAACGGGAGGATAAATAATATGATAATCATAGGTGAAAAAATCAATGGATCCATCCCCTCTGTGGCGGAGGCGATCGCAAACAGAGATGCAGAATTCATCAAGCAGCGGGCACTTGCTCAGGCAAACTCAGGAGCAAGCTATATCGATTGTTGCGCATCTGTTCCGGAAGCAGAAGAAGTAGAAACCTTGAAATGGATGATCGACTGTATTCAGGAAGTGACAGATCTTCCGATTTCCGTAGACAGTCCCAGCGCAGATGTTCTTACAGAAGCTTACAAATTCTGCAGAAAACCGGGTATATTTAACTCTGTATCCGGTGAAGGGGATAAGATCGATAAGATTTTTCCTCTCATGGCACAGCCTGAAAACAAAGGGTGGCAGGTTATCGCACTTTTAAGCGATGATACAGGTATCCCCAAAAGTGCGGAAGACAGACTGAAGGTATTTGACAAGATCATGGCAAAAGCGAAAGAGTACGGAATTTCACCGGACCGTATCCATATCGATCCATTGGTTGAGATGCTCTGTACATCTGAAGATGGTATTGCGATGAACGTGGAAGTAATTTCAAATGTCCGTAAACAGTATCCGATGATCCACATTACAGCGGCAATCAGCAACATTTCATTCAATTTGCCGGTACGTAAGCTTATCAATTTCGGATTTGTGGTACTTGCAATGAATGCCGGCCTTGACAGTGCGATCATGGATCCTACAAACAGAGATATGCTTGGACTTGTATATGCAACAGAGGCATTGCTTGGCCTGGATGATTACTGTATGGAATACATCGGAGCATACAGAGAAGGTCTGATCGGACCTGTAAAAAAATAAATAAAACGCATATGCGGAATGCGGATAAAAAATAAAAAGCGGAGGTGTTTGATTATGTCAAAAATCACAGAAGTAGCAGAATTGGTAGAAAAAGGAAAAGCAAAACTTGTAGGTGCAGCTGTACAGTCAGCTCTTGATGAAGGCTGTGAGGCAACAGAGATTCTTAACAGCATGATCGATGCAATGGCTGTTGTAGGTGAAAGATTTAAGAACGGAGAAATCTTTGTTCCGGAAATGCTGGTAGCAGCCCGTGCAATGAAAAAGGGTGTTGAGGTTCTGAAACCACATCTTGCATCCGGCGCTACAGGAAGTATGGGAAAACTTATCATCGCTACTGTAGCAGGAGATCTTCATGATATCGGAAAGAATCTTGTTGCGATGATGATCGAAAGTGCCGGCTTTGAAGTTATTGATCTCGGTGTTGATGTACCTGCATCGAAGGTTATTGAATGTTACAAAGAAAATCCGGATGTTAAGGTAATTGCACTTTCAGCGCTGCTCACAACTACAATGCCGGCTCTGAAAGATACAGTTGCAGCACTTAATGCGGAAGATTTCAGAAGCAATGTTAAGATCATGGTTGGAGGAGCACCGATCACGAAGGAGTTTGCAGATGAGATCGGCGCAGATGGATATTCAGAAGATGCAGCAAGCGCAGCAGTTCTTGCAAAAGCTTTGGCAGCATAAGGGAAAATAAAACGGGCCGCTCTGTATTGTCTGTGCATGGCATAGACGGCAGAGCGGCTTTTGCTTTACAGTGACCATCGGAGGGATGAAAATGTACCGAATAAAATTTATCAGGGAGGAAAAGGAGATCCTGGTGGAACCGGGTACCAGGATCCTTGAGGCGGAAAGAAAAGCAAAGCTGGTTCCTGATGCACCCTGCGGAGGCCGGGGAAAGTGCGGGAAATGTCGTGTTAAAATAGAAGATCACATGGTGCTTGCATGTCAGACGGAAATCCATAGTGACCTTGAAGTAGATACATTGTCCGGATGCCAGGAAGAGGAGATCCTTACAGAAGGAATGCAGAGACCGGTTGCGTTCAGGCCTGATCTGAAACAGAAAAAAGTGATTCTTAAGAAACCGGAGACAGGAGACAACCGCTCTGAATGGGAGCGGCTGACAGAACAGCTGGATGTGGAAAAACCTGTTCTGCCTGATACTGAAATTGCATCGAAGCTTTACGGCTGCAGAAAAGAAGCAGAAGAATGGTATGTGATCTGTGCAGGAAATGAGATCCTGGATATCAGCAGAGAAGAGAAAAAAATCTGTTTTGCGGCTTTTGATATAGGTACCACGACGGTGGTCGGCTATCTTATGGATGCATTGACCGGGAAGCAGCTGGCTCTCAAGAGCAGAATGAACCCACAGACTCAGTATGGCGCAGATGTGATCATGCGGGCGGATCATGCTCTGGAGCATGGCGTAGAGCAGCTGACCGGCTGCATACGGAATGCGGTTGATGAAATGCTCCAGGAACTGGCAGAGGAAGCAGGAAGAAGCACATTAGATATCTGTCAGGTATCTGTGGTAGGAAATACCTGCATGCATCATCTTTTTCTTGGGATTTCTCCGGCATCGCTGGTCCATGCACCGTATAATCCGGCGATCAGTCAGGGGCTTACACTGAATGCAGAGCAATATGGGCTCCATATCCACAGAAAGGGGCAGCTGCTTATGCTGCCTGATATAGCCGGGTATGTAGGGG
This sequence comes from Blautia sp. MCC270, assembly GCF_018785605.1. Taxonomy (NCBI): domain Bacteria; kingdom Bacillati; phylum Bacillota; class Clostridia; order Lachnospirales; family Lachnospiraceae; genus Blautia; species Blautia sp. MCC270. Next base: position 12,911 of record NZ_WQQD01000045.1, on the reverse strand, counting down.
CAGATACCTGTGGCTGCATTTTGGCGCTCAGACAGGATCAGCAGAACGAGATCAGCCTTATGATCGATATTGGAACGAACGGGGAGATGGTCCTTGGAAATAAAACGAGATTAGCCTGCTGTTCAACAGCTGCCGGTCCGGCATTTGAAGGTGCAAAGATCGAGTGCGGGATGCGCGGAGGAGCAGGAGCAGTAGATCATGTAGTATACAAAGATGGAAAATGGGAATACACGACTATAGGAAATAAGGCTCCGGCAGGCTTATGCGGTTCAGGTCTGATCGATCTTGTGGCACAGCTGTACCTGGCTGGCTTTATTGATGAAAGTGGTCATCTGGAAAGCGGCCAGGAAAAGGCGGGAGTGTTTGTGCTGGTACCTCCGGAAAAGTCGGGAAATGACAGGGGCGTTTATCTGACACAGAAGGATATCGGAGAGGTGCAGCTGGCAAAAGCGGCTATCGCAGCAGGAATTTTTCTTCTTATGAAAAGACTGGAGATCACAGAAAAGGATATTAAACGGGTCTATCTTGCCGGTGCATTCGGCAATTACATGAATCCGGAAAGTGCGGCGGCGATCGGGATGTTCCCGGCTGAGCTGCTGCCCAGGATACAGCCGGTGGGAAATGCGGCAGGCGAAGGTGCCAGGATCGCACTCCTGAATGAAGAGGAAAGAAAAGAAATGGATCGAACTGTCAAAAATATGGATTTTGTGGAGCTGGCAGCTTCGCCGGAGTTCCAGGACTGTTTTGTGGATGGCTTATGCTTTCCGTAATGCGAGGAGAATGGATATGCTTAATATAAAAGAACTGGAAGAGATGGGAAAAAAGGCAGGATTTTCTTATGTAGCACTTCTGAAGAGCGATTCGATCCAGCTTATGCCGGAGGTAAGGGAAATGTGCAAAAATAATACCTGCCATATGTATGCAAAACGCTGGAGCTGTCCTCCCGGATGCGGAGATCTTGAAGTATGCAGAAAAAAGATAGAAAAGTACAGGGAAGGCATTATTGTCCAGACAGTGGGGAAACTGGAGGATCCTCTGGACGGAGAGACGATGATGGAGACCGAAGCGGTTCATAAACAGAATTTTTATGAATTTGAAAAAGTGCTCAGAGAAAGATGGCCGGGTATGCTCCCCATAGGGGCCGGGTGCTGTACAAAATGTAAAACGTGTACATATCCGGATGCTCCATGCCGTTTCCCCGAACAGGCATTTTCTTCGATGGAAGCCTATGGAATGCTGGTAACACAGGTATGCCAGGCAAATGGTCTGAAATACTATTATGGTCCCTGTACGATCGCCTATACCAGCTGTTATCTTCTTGAATAGAACAGGAGTGAAAAAATGAATGACAGAGAACGGGAGGCATATCTGAACAGGATCGGATATGAGGGTGAATTAAGAACAGATAAAAAATGTCTGGAAAAGATAATGGACCTTCATCTTTGCAGTATTCCCTTTGAAAATCTGGAAGTTTTTGACGAGGGAAGGATTCCTTCTCTGAAGTGGGAAGATATTTATGAGAAGATCATTGTCAGAAAACGAGGTGGATATTGCTTTGAGCTGAATAAATTGTTTTATGAGCTTCTGAAAGCTTTGGATTTCCGTGTGATCCCTGTGGCGGTAAGGATATTGTGGAACCGGGAAGAGCTTCCGCCGGTCCTGCACCGGGCAACCCTTGTTATTTTTGGGGAAGGAAGCTATTACTGTGATGTAGGATACGGAGGTCCCGGACCCAAGAAGCCGGTTCTTATGAAGGATGGTATCCACAGAGAAAAAAACGGATGGTACCGTGTTAACATGAAGCCGGGAAATACAAACGGAGAGATACTTGTTGAACGAAGGAAAGAAGAAAAATATCTGCCAATACTCAGATTTTCACAGACTCCTACAGTAGAAGCAGATTTTGAACTGCTGAATTTCTATTGTGCAAAATCTCCAGATGTATTAATTACCAGAAAAAGAGTGGTGAGCATCTGCAGACCGGAAGGAAGTGTTGCGCTGACCGGGGATGTTCTTACAATCCAGAAGGAAGATGGATCCATTGAAACGAAAATAAGCGATTCGGAAGAAACCATCAGGCTATGGATGGAACATTATTTCGGATTGGAGTTTTTACAGATATAAGCAGAAAAAAGGACCAGGTTGTCAGGTGACAGTCTGGTCCTTTTCCTGCAGAAGAAAGCAGAGCTGCAGAAGAAGCCGGTCTTTCGGATTATCCAGATCAACCTTTGTGAGTTTCTGGATGCGCTCCAGACGGTAGGTCAGGGAACTTCTATGTATAAAAAGCTCACGGGCTGTCTGAAGAGAATTGCGTTCATGCTCCAGATAGACCTTGAGTGTGTGATACAGCTCAGTATTGTTTTTTCGGTCATAATTCTGCAGTGCATCCAGCCGTGAAGAGACCAGAAGCTCGGGACTGATCTGATGGCTGATCTGGGAAAGCATATATTCCAGAAGATAAGCATCAAAATGATAGCACCAGGCCATGCTCTGACTTTTTTTGCCCAGGCGCAAGGCGGAAACAGCCTGAATATATCCCTGAGGGATCAGGAGAAAATCACGAAATTCAGAGCTTACTCCCATTTTAAAAAGCCCTTCGCGCAGGATGATCGCAAGTGAACTGATAACATCGGAAGATACAGAGTGCTTAAAGGACAGATTAACGATCACAACGATTCCCTGCTGATAGGTAAAAGCCAGACCTTCCGGGATCTGGGCTTCAATGTGTCCCAGTGTGGCGATGGAAGAGTGCATACGGTCATCCTGCTGCTGGGTTTCCAGACGAAGTACAAGATATCGGTCATGGCGATTCCAGTTCAGATACTGGATCTGATCGGTAACTGCCTGTAGTTCTGTGAGCTTTCCGGAAAGATACTCCGTGAAGAACTGCCGGGAGTCATTTCCCATTGAGATTTGGAACAGATTGTGCCGACGGATGCATAGCTCGATAAAGGAGCCAAGATACTCAAGAGCAGAAAAATGTCCGGGCTGTATCTCCGTCTGGAGCTCATCTACACAAAGCCTGCCCTGATAATTGCCGCTGACCCAGAGATTCATGTAGAGGATACGGTAACCGCGGAGCTCTTCGGAATAAATATTGGCGCCGTGGGTGATAAGTGTGCGCTGGTATTCGGCATCAAGCTTGAAATCCTGAATCAGGCTTAAAGGTGCGATGAGTCTACCTGTACGCTGGTCATGGACCCATTCGGACATACCGGTTACGTGCCGGGGAGAAGAAAGGATATAAAAGTTGGTGTCGTGGGCAAAAACCGGATTATGAAATATATCCAGACTGGCTTCCAGCATCTCATTCAGCGGATCGATACTTCCAAGTGCAAGCTGGAGTTTACTGTCCCAGTCAGAATATCTGTCAAAGGTCTGCTGTATTTGGTTGAAGACCTCAGAAAAAGAAAGGGTTCCCTTAATGTGAAGGATCCTGCAGCTTTCGGAAAAGCAGGAAAGATCACCGGAGCCCACCACTACAAATGCGATGTTCTGGTATCGCAGGAAGCTTTCGGAAAGAGAATTGCCGAAGACAAGATAAAGGTAGCATGGCTTCAGCAGGGCTCCTGCCTGATATATGCGAAGACCATCCAGCGTCAGGGGGTCTTCACGGCAGAGGATGGAAACATCCTCTTTTTTCTCCGCAAAATCGTCAGCAATGATCTGGAGATTAAGATGGAAGCCTGTATGCAGGCTATTCACGAAATGCTCTCTTTTGTTCAAAATATTTCCTCCAATTCATAAAAGCCTTGTATTTATAGGAAATTATAACATATTAGACGGAAAATAAAAAGAAAACGGAGAGGGAATTATTTGTGCATATTTACAATAATAACTGTACAAAAAGTATGAAGCATTGGAGAAAGAATGAAGAAGTGTGCGGATTTACGAACAAGAAAAAAACAACTATACTATAACCATCAAAGGTAACGTGAAGTTGTGGAAATGGCCGGTCCCACAAAAAACAGCGAAGGGGGAAAGAAAATGAGTAAAAATGAAATACCGAAACAAGATCCGAAACAGAAAAAGGGTCTTACAAATGCCCTGAAATATTTCTTTGGTGTTGGTGATGCCGGATTTGTTCTTATGAGTAATATCGAGACATTTTACTTTATGACATTTCTGACGGATCTGGCAGGCTTTGCAGCTGGTGTGGCTGGTGTGATCAATTCCGTATTTACCATTGTTGATGCCTGTCTGTCCTGGCTTTACGGAGGAATCATCAATGGCACAAAAGCAAAGAAATGGGGGCGTTATCGTTCCTGGCTGATCATGGTTCCGTGGATGGTGCCGTTTCTGTACGCATTCATGTTCATACGTGTCAGTGATAATGAATGGCTTTCGGCAGTGGTGATCATTGCCGCATCCATCGCATCTCATGTGGCATGGAATTTCAGCTATGTTGCCAATGCAACCCTGATCAGTATTGTTGGTAAAACACCGGAAGACAAAGCAACGCTTGCATCCTCCAGGGCAACCTGGAATAACATAGGCGGTCTGTTGTTTTCCTATATGGGTCTTCCATTTGCAACACTTCTTGCCGGATATGTCGGTGAGAAAAATAAATTTGCAGCAGCAGCTTTCTGCCTGGGTATTCTGATGGTCGTAACCTATTTCGCCCATTTCAAGATGACGGAAGGCTATGAAGAGATTGAAACGGAAACCGCAGGAAAGAAAAATGACAAAACAAAGATCACGATCAGAGAGATGTTTGCTTCCCTGTTTCAGAATCCGCCTCTTATGGTCCTGATGCTGGCAGACCTTGCAAAATGGTGTGTGAAATTTGTAACAGCAGCATCTGCTATTTACTATTTCAGGGATGCAATGGGAAATCCGGGACTGATGACCACTTATCTTCTCTGTGTTGCCATCGGTGCCATCATCGGAGCTTTTTCCATGAGATACATTGCAAAAGCAATATCGTCCCGTACAACTATGATCATTGCTTATGCAGGAATGGCAGTATCACTGTTCCTTGTATATATTTTCTATGGAAATGCAATGACAGTGATCGCCCTTATGACACTTGCCCAGTTCTTCTATGGTATGGCTTTTGCAGCTTCACCTGCACTTTATGCGGACACTGTAGTGTATGCAACATGGAAGAGCGGAAAAGATGCATCCGGATGGATTATGGGATTACAGAATCTTCCGCTGAAGATTGCCGTATTCTTAAGAGGAACGATCCTCAGCGCCTGTCTTGTGGCGGTAGGCTGGAAATCCGGAGTTGTTCTTGAGGGAACGGCCCGTCAGGGAATGACGATTTCCTTTGCACTTGTTCCGGCTATTTTCTGTCTGGCAGGTCTTCTACTTCTGGTGTTTGGATTTAAGATCACAAAGGAAAAGGTTCTTCAGTATCAGGCTGAGATTGACGCAAGATCATAAAGATAAGTGATCGGGTATTTTGAAAGATCACAGGATAATAAAGGAGGAAGCATTATGTTGAAAGCATCGGAGATTTTACTTGAAACGATAAAAAAGGACGGCAGGCCAGAACGACTTCTGAGACAGTATGAGGGTGCGACCTTTTACCCGCCGAACCCGGCAAATAATTATGTGCGTGGAAACCGTCACCGTGGTATGGAGCCTATGAAGGATCTTTTCGGAACTGAGATCCTCTGGCCCCAGGAACAGCTGGCTGCAATGCCACATGTAACAGAGGACAACAAGGTCATTGATGATATCACAGAATGGAAAGAGCAGCTGGTGATTCCGGATATTGTCGGTCAGTGCTCGGATCCGGCTTTATGGGAACCATTTAAACAGAAGGCACAGGAGATAAAGGATTCAGGAAGCCTTTTCATGGCATTTATGCCTACAGGTGTTTTTGAGAGGCTTCACTTCCTGATGGGATTTGAGGATATGCTGGTGAACTTCCTTCTTGAGCCGGAGGATATGATGGATCTCTGCAATGCCATTGGGGAGTACCGTTTCCAGCTTACAAAGCTGATCGTTGATAATCTCCACCCGGATATCATCCTTTCCCATGATGACTGGGGTTCCAAGCAGTCCCTGTTCATCAGTCCGGACACATGGAGAGAATTTATCAAACCACAGTATGAAAGATCCTATAAATATATGAAAGACCATGGAGTGATCATCATGCATCACGCAGATTCCTTCATGGAACCGATCATAGAGGATATGGTTGATCTTGGGATTGACATCTGGCAGGGAACACTTCCGCAGAATGATATTCCGAAGCTCCAGAAACAGCTGAACGGAAGAATGACACTTATGGGCGGAATCGATGCTTCGATCGTAGACCGTGTGGATTCCACAGAAGAAGAGATCCGTAAGGAGGTCAGAAGAGCATGTGAGGAGTATGCACCACATGGACATTTCATTCCATGTATTACCTATGGAGGTCCCGGTTGTCTGTTCCCTCATGTAGATTCAATTATTGATGACGAGATTGAAAAATATAATAAGGAGCATTCCTGTAATTCATTAAAAGCGCCAATTGAATAAAAAAGAACCTCAAGGTATGATTGAGTTGCATCTTGGCGGATGTAAACAAAACAATCAAGCACTGGAGGTTCCAAATGAATTATACACAGAATGAAAAGATTGAGCAAGTAACAGATTCAACAATGGTTGTCGGAGTTGATATCGGAAGCCAGATACATTATGCAAGAGCTTTTGATAACAGAGGACGCGAACTTACAAAACGTATTTTTTCTTTTCATAACGATCTGGAAGGGTTCAATTCTTTCAGCCTTTGGGCAGAGACACTTAAGACTGAGAATAAAAAGATTGCAGTTCTGATAAGAGACCTGGTATACAGCCGTGACGGGATCATGAAGCAGCACAACATATCTGCAAACAGGATTCAGAGATGGCTTGCAATACATTTCCCGGAATATCTGGGATTATACACACGATTTGATGCAATAAGCGGCCTGGCAGTGCTTGAAAAAGCACCATTGCCAAAAGATGTGATCGCGCTTGGAGTAAATGGGATCCGAAAGATCTGGCATGATAAAAAGATGCGTGGCAGAGGAGTTACTGAAGATAGGGCAAAGACCCTGGTTGAAGCTGCGCACAACAGTGTTGGACTTGATGGAGGGATTGGAACAAAAAGTGAATTATATATGCTGCTTGGTTTCCAGCACGGTTTATCTTTACGGAGAACCGAAGACAAGTACCGTCTGGGCATCTATTGATCTGAAGCAACGGCAGCTTTTTGATCTGGATTAAATTTACATAATCTTTATTTGATTATTTGAAAAAACAGTGCTATAGTAAAGTTGGTTCCGGTAAACGGATGATTTATGGATCCCAGAAGAGGACCGGGCGGAACCAAATTACTGTTGACCGGTCAGGATCTGGATCAGGAAAGAAGGAAGAGGGAAAAAATTGCGTAAAAAATCACATATACTGTTAGGCAGATACCTGGCTGACCAGATGTCTGAGGTGTACAGTCTCCAGCAGCACAGAAAAGCGTTTTGCCTGGGCAATATCATGCCTGATCTGAAACCATCGTTTCTCACCACCAGACATGAGTTTTTCGGAACATTCGATCACCTCCAGAATAAGATGAGGGCGCTTGTCGAGAAGAACCCGGAGGAAGAGAATGCCAGAGTATACTGGAGAAGATTCGGTGAGGTCATGCATTATATGGCTGATTATTTTACTTTTCCTCATAACAAAACATACAAAGGAAATCTTGCAGCACATAATTCTTATGAAGCTGAGCTGAAGAACCGCCTGAGAGAATGTATCCTCAGTGGCGCAGCAGACAGCCAGCTGGAAGAAGCGAAGCAGTTTGAAAGCTTTGAGGAACTTGTGGAATATATCCGTGAGCGTCATGCATATTATCTGGAAAGCCCTCGATGCATTGCCGATGACATCCGTTTTATCCTTCGGGTGTGCTATCAGGTTGTACAGGGGATTTTTCAGCTCTGTGTCAGAAAACAGTTTCATATGGGCGGACAGCCGGCAGTGACTGTCTGACAGTATATAAAAAGCCGCAGTGTGTGAGAGCACTGTGGCTTTTTTACGTTATGGTAAACTCTAAAAAATCTTACAAAAATGTGAATAAAAAGTGAAAAATAGATGAATTGAAGGAGATATCCTACCAGAACAGTTGATTTCACGATTTTCGTATGCTAAAATAAATTGAATTAAACTTTAAGTTATCAAACGGTTTAAGGCAGACCTTTATTATAGGGGAAGTAAAGGGATGTTCAAGGAAAGAAGGGAGCATCTTAATAAATATGAAGAACAAGTACCTGAATAAGTTTTTTTGCATCACGATGTTATCAGCTATGGTACTGGCAATTCCAACCGGAGTAAAAGCCGCCGAGGAAGCAGATAATGTTGTTGCTGAGGAAGGTGTTTCAGGAGACGGGAGTGAGGTAAGTGAACCGGAACCGGAAGTTCCGGCAGAACCGGTGCCGACAGCTGCACCGGAACCGGAAATAACTGCTGCACCTGACCCGGAACCAACTACAGCGCCGGAGCCAACAGATACACCGACACCTGCGCCGACGGAAACACCGGAGCCAACTGCAACACCTGCGCCGACGGGAACACCGGAGCCGACAGCGACACCTGTACCAACGGCAACACCGGAACCGACAGCGACACCTGCACCAACGGCAACGCCGGAGCCAACCGCAACACCTGCACCGACGGCAACACCGGCCAGGGATGACTCTGCAAAGGTACAGGCGGTGATCCGGAAGATCAAAGCATTGGCAGGCAGAACGATCACAGCAGCAGATAAAGCGGAGATAGATAGCGTACGTGCAGCTTATGAGGCACTGTCTAATACAGAAAAGGCCAAGGTTACGAATTATAAGATCCTGACTGAGGCAGAAGCCAAGCTTGCAGCTGTCGACAAGAACGGCAGTGATAACAAAAAAGGCAACAAAAAAGATGATAGCAGCACGGAAGATAACAAGAATACAGAGATCACAGATGGAAATAACGCCACAGCAACACAGATTGGAGATCCTGTTTATGTGACAAATATGGTATCCAATCTCCATGCGGGCAAGGATTTTTATCTGGATAGTCTTAAAAGCAATTATCATCTGTCCTTCTCTGATGATTTTGCTTCTGTAATGGAAGAGATCGAAAGAGAATATAAAGAGAAGAACAAGCTTACCGATACGGAGAATACACTTCTGGTAAGAAACTGGCAGGATATCCTTGCTGTTTATATTTACGAAAAGAGCAAAGCAGGAGCAACGTCATTTACATTGGATGCATCCTGCAAGGATGATCTGGCAAGGATCTTTGCGGAGATGAACCCCATCGTCAGGGACAAGCAGGATATTACCAAGATATCCTACGGAAATCGCAAGATCAACTACTACATCAAGAAGAACAATATTGCAAAGAAAGACAGAAGCGTCCTTAAGAAATATGTGGAAACAGACTGTAAGCTTCTCTGTGCGGTAGTTACCGCATCCAAAGGCTTTGTCCGTGAAAGCGTGGGAGACAATGTTTCTGAGGATCGTGTAGATGTTATCACCGCAGCGTATTCACTGGTTGGTAAGGTCGGATATTTCTGGGGCGGTAAATCTACGGTGATCGGAGAAGATCCAAGCTGGGGCTCCGTTGAGAAGGTATCTGCAGACGGCAGCAGAAGCTCCGGTACGCTCCGTGCATATGGTCTGGACTGCAGCGGCTTTGTTACCTGGGCAGTGATCAATGGATATAAGGATCAGGGAATGCAGGCAGCAGTTGGAGACGGAACCTCTGACCAGTGGGAGAAGGCCGGTGTTGTCAGCGAAGCAGATGCACAGCCAGGAGATCTGGTATTCCAGAGAGGACCGGAAGCAGGAAGCAACAACCACGTTGGTATCCTGTGCGGAAAGACGGATTCCGGCGACTGGATCGCAGTACATTGTTCCTCAAGCAAGAATGGTGTAACGGTTGGTGAGGCATACAGTGCAAGCTTCCGTTATATCAGAAAGCCATCCTTCTATCAGGATACAACGGCGGAGGAAAATGAGACCACAGCTACAGAGAATGATGTTCTGACAGAGGAGAGTGCAGAAAAGCTCCTCACGGATGTGGTTAGATCTGATGCACTGAAGGATGCACTGGCATCCGGTGATACTGTTTCCAGTGACCTTCTTGCAGATTTTAAGAATAAGGCTTTGCAGGAGGATGAGGAAGAAGATGAAGTTGAGACGCTGACTCTGGATCAGGAGACCATGGACGATGCAGTGGATACATTTGATGATGATGTAGAAACACTGGAAATGGAAAACTAAGGGACAGCGATTGAAGATAAGGGCAGTCTCCCACGGGAGGCTGCCCTTTCTTACAATCGCTGCTTCAGACATAGGACATGATATTATGAAAAAAAGAAATTTCTGCCCCATGGCAGCCGCAGTGCTTACAGCTGCAGTGATCCTTCAGCCCTTTAGCGCTTCGGCAGGGGCACTGGGTCAGATCCGCTCCATAGCAAAGAGCATTATTTCAGGCGAACCAAAGGAAGTAGAGGAACTGCGTCAGATGGAGGTTGCCCAGAGCGAAGAAGGGCATCAGGAATATTATTTCAAACAGCTTACGGAAGAAGAGCAGAGAGTATATCGGGAGCTGCTGAAAGGAATCCGTGCCCGGGAAAAGGAGTTTTATCTGACGATCTCCGATGATGACAGTATTGACAGAAGCTATCATGCAGTATTGAAAGACCACCCGGAGATATTCTGGGTCCACAATCGTGAAAAAATCTACAAAACTACGTATTCAGACAGTGATTACTGCGTTTTTACTCCGGGCTATACTTATACAGACAGCGAGATCGATGAGATACAGACGGCCATGGAGCAGAGCTTTCAGGAGGTCAGAGCCCTGATCCCGGAGGATGCCGGTGATTACGAGAAGGTACGCATTGTTTATACGTATGTTATTGACCATACCCAGTATCAGACTGGGGAGGATGATCAGAGCATAGCAGGTGTTTTCTGGAAAAAATCTGCAGTCTGTGCCGGATATGCAGGAGCTGTCCAGTATCTTCTGGAAAGGCTGGATATTCCCTGTATTTATGTGGACGGAAGCACAAAAGGAAGTACAGAGGGTCATGCATGGGATATTGTAAAAATAGGCCAGGAGTATTATTATGTAGATGCTACCAATGGGGATCAGCCGGATTTTTTAAATGGAGATGCCGCACAGCTGGAAGAACATAAGACGATCATTTACGATTATCTCTGCCCTTTCCCGGAAGAATATGAAAAAACCTATACACCATCGGAAGAACTGACAGTTCCGGCATGTACTGCGAAGGATCTGGATTTTTATGTGCTGAACCAGGGGTACTTTGAAGATTACAGCTGGCAGGACATATATGATTATTGTAAGATGAGACTGGATAATGGTGCGGCTGTAGTGCGTTTCAAGTTTGGCAGTCAGGAAGCTTTTTCCGAGGCCTGTCAGGAACTGCTGGATGATGGCGTGGTACAGAATGTGGCACAGTATTATATGAAACTTCACGGACTTGGTCAGGTGGAGTATCATTATGGAGTGATGGATAATTTTTATACCATATATTTTATTTTCTGAAACATCTTCGGGAAGATTTCCGGAGGTTTTGGAAAGAGAGGAGTAAGTTATGAATATGGATATGTTGTCAAGAGGATTTGACATACTGCAGAGAGCAGGAGGTATGGAACAGATCAGCCAGCTGATGGTGATCGTATATGGAGTGCTCTGCGTTTTCGGGCTTTTGAACTGTATCCTGGGATATCGTATCCTCCGGTTCTGGATGATGATCTTTGGATTTATCATCGGAGCAGGCGCCGGCTTTGGTGTAACCTATATGTCCGGTGTTCAGGATAAAATGGTGATCGCAGGTGCCATGGCGGGACTGGGGATCGTACTGGCTGTTGTTTCGTTTCTGATCTACAGGGCAGGAATCTTTGTACTGGGATTTGGTATCGGAATAACATTGAGTATCTATCTGGTCCATCCGACCAGTTCTTTTTCTTTTTTCCTGTGCATCCTTATCGGCGTGGGACTGGGAGTACTTGCTATGCGTTATGCGAAAGGAGTGATCATTGTCGGAACCAGTATACTGGGTGGTGTTCTGGCAGGATTATCCATTGCAAAGATCGCAGGGCTGGCGCAGTTTCCATATGGCGTCGGTATGGCAGCGGGAATTGCGATCCTTGGTATGCTGATCCAGTTCGCCATCAACAAAGACCGATACGATGAGGAAGATGACGAAGAAGAGGATGACGACGATGGAACTCTGCCGGAGGAGACCAGGAAGCCGGCAGGAAGGGACCGTAGAGGAAACAGTCGTGAATACACCTCTGACCGTAACAGGGACGATCACAGATATACATACGAAAACCGGGCAAACGATGACCGGGAAAGCCGGGGTGAAAGACGTTCCCGCAGACCATCTGACAGAGAAGGACGCAACTCTGACAGACGAGAAAGAAATTATGCAGACAGCCGAAAAAGATCCGGAAGCGAAAGAAACAGCAAAGGCAGTTCCACTGAAAGAAGAAGCACTTCCGGAACATCCGGCAGAAACAGAACATCCGACAGAAATTATGCTTCGGATGACAGAAGAGGCCGCAGATACAGCCAGAGCAGCAGCACCAGGGAACGAAGGAATGCAGGAACGGGAAGCAGATCCCGCTATGCAGATCCGGAGGATCATGAAGACTATGATCGTTTTGATGAGTCGGAAAACAGGGACAGCTATGAAGATTTTGAAAAACTGCAGCAGAAAAGACGTCGGATGGATATTGAAAATATGGCGGATTTTGATGAGCAGGAAGAATATGGAAATTACAGGAATAACCCGGATCTGATGAATGATGAGGATCTGGATGAGCTTGATGAGTGGAAAGACAACTGAGAAAAATCCGAGGAGTGACAGAAATGGGAAAAGAAGCCAAAACAAACGCGATGAGAATGCTGGATCGAAAAAA
>NZ_WQQD01000044.1:0-7490 GCF_018785605.1 Blautia sp. MCC270 | reverse complement strand
AGACTATATAAAAAGCCGAGAGGAAAAAAAGAAATCCCCGGATAAAATAAGCGTGGCATGACGGAAAGGATGGATGCCCTTGAGACTACAGGCGACAGAAGATGATGTATATCATCTGATGGACCTTAAAGAACAGTATTTTATTATGACAGCAATATGCAGTGTGGCAGAGGGAATCAGCGCATACTTTTTCATATACCAGAAAAGATGCTGGGATCTTGTATATTTGTGTACTGCACTGGCGCTTGCGATAATCCTGCTTCTTCGTCAGGCCATAAAAATCAGTCGGAGGATCATGGAGGCAGAAAACTGTTATATGGCACTTGAAGAGGACAGCCTGGCAGTCTGCCAGCCGGAAAAAAACGGAAAATATGAGTCCTGCAGGATCTTTTACGATGAGATGGATAAGATCGTAGAAGGAACCAGACGGGGAATTCCAGAATTTTATATCGTGATCCGAAAAGAAGGGAAAGAACAGAAAAGCTTTTTCCTTTTGGATGAAGAAGAACAGGAACGGGATGTTTTCTGTGTACGATCCTTTGGCTTTGACAATCAGGGATTCATGGAGTTTTATCGGAAACTCAGGTGGATCGTACCGGGAAGAACAAGGATTATCGGGACCAAAACACAGGAAGTATGGAAACTGCGGCGGCCGAATATCGGAATCTGTACGGCAGCAGGCATGCTTTTGGGGTATGTACTTCCAAAACTCCTGGAAATGATGTATGGGTAACAAGTTATATAAAAGAAAACAGATCAGAAGCAGAGATTAGAAAGAGTGAAAATGACAAGGAGGAAATGTCATGAGATGGTATACAGCAATCGGAATGAAAAAAGATGATGCAGATGGAAGGTTTTGTGTCTGGGTAGATGGGGAAGAAAAAGTACTTACAGAAATGGAAACTATTTTGTGGGCTGCGCTCACCTGGTCTTTCTGTGAAGAGGATAAGGTCCACTCCCAGATGCATCGTCTTCTTGTATTTAGCCTTGGAGAAAAGCAGGCACAGGAATGGGCGGACAAAGAGGATTTTCAGTTTTGCCTGAACCGTCTGGTAAAGCGGGGCCTGGTTGTGCTGACAGAAGGATGTACCAGAGAGGAAGCTGTATACAGCATTATCAGCCGGTCAGTCATGGCTCCCATGGCCTTTTCACGGACAGAACGCATGAAGCATTTTATGGAAGCCCTTTCCATGGGAAAAGGACTGAAGTTTTCACTGAGGGCTTTTAAAAAACCGCTGCTTACAGAAGAGGAATACCAGCTACTTTCCTATCTTCAAAGAGAAGGGGATGTTTCCTGCCACCTGAAATGTTTAAAAGAAGAGGCAAAAAGCAGGGAACCCAATTTAGCAGATTCCCTCCAGGAACAGATACAACGGGAATTTATAAGCCGTGTAGCGCAGCTTTACTATAAGAAACAGCTTGTGATCGACAACATAAGAAGGGAGGACTGCCTTGAAGCAAACGGAACATCCGTATTGGCACAGGCTGTATAGATGCTTGGAAGATTTTGGAACACGTTATCAGAATATACCGGATTTTTTTAAGGACAGGATCCAGCGATATGGCATCCTGTCTCTTTTTATCCTGCTTTTCGGATCATTTATGGGAACATGGATGAAAGACAAAACTTTTATTTTCTGGTCTTTCCTGCTTGGGATTATCGGGTTTATAAGAACATATCTTATTTTCCGCACCGCGGATAAAAAGACCTATGAAATCGTGGAAGGGCTGGTAACCGGGATAGACGGGAAAAATCCCTTTGCAAGATTACGGAAGATCCGGGTAAGTGATCCGGCCGGACGGCAGAGTGAACTTTTGCTGGATAAAAACGTAAAAGTTTTGGAGGGAAAACGTTACCGGTTTTATTTTGGCATAAATGAAAAGAAGCTGGTAGGAATCCGCCGGGTGGATGCAGCACTCAATAACGGGACTTTTTTGGGAAACGAAGAAATATAAGAGGAAGAGATTCCTTTTATAGCAGGGAGGGGAGCACCAGGCATGGTTCGATTCCATGCTGCCCTGTTTCCGCAAAAGACTATTGCGGGAAATACAGCAAAGGAGAGAAGGACATGTCAGAAACACTACAGGGAACCGTGAAATGGTTCAGCGCACAGAAAGGATACGGCTTTATCATCGGTGAAGACGGGATTGATTATTTCGCCCACTTTTCGGAGATCCAGATGGATGGATACCGGAAATTAAGCGGTGGCCAGCCGGTCCTTTTTGAAGCAGGGACGGATGCCAACGGGCGAAGCCTTGCCAAAAATATTTCCCCGGCGGATCCAAACGCTGAGTAAGACGTTTTCATAGTGCATGTACAGATTACCTATTCCCCTCAGATACATGCACTTATGCAGACGGATGAAAAGACAGGCGGTATCATGCCGCCTGTCACAACATGTAGCAGAATAATAAAGATAGCTCACACAATAACACAATATATAGTTAAAATTAATTGACAACCACAAAATGTTGTGGTAGTCTTTAAATGAAAAATAATTTAACAGTCTATAAAAGACTGTGGTTATTCTTTAGTTCCGGACATTCCGGAAGAAACACTTTGGGGCGTTCTTGCCCTTAATGAGAAAAAATGGATATGCAAAATATAAGGAAGATGCAAGAAGGAAAGAAGATTCTTTTTGTGTCTTTTTTTATTGCATAAAAAGCAGAAAGGAGGAGCACGAATGAAACTGTCAGTTAAGGAAACTGCAAAAAGAAATACCTTAAGAACATCAAAAAAAGAAAACACATTGTAAAATCAGGAGGGTCGATTATGGAGACAATTAAATGGGAAAACGCAAATGCACTGGAAATTGGAATGCTTATGGAGATGGCAGAAGACGGCTATGTATTTTGCATCGAAGATGGAAAGATACAGGCTGTTGAAGTCCGGATTTTCAGCTAGCGTGGAAAGGCGGACATTATGTATTATAAAGATGACTTTTATAAGGAGTTCCGGACAGAAAAGGAACTGTGCGAGTATCTGGAAGAGATAGACAGCCGGGCAGAATGGATC
Organism: Blautia sp. MCC270; assembly: GCF_018785605.1. Lineage (NCBI taxonomy): Bacteria > Bacillati > Bacillota > Clostridia > Lachnospirales > Lachnospiraceae > Blautia > Blautia sp. MCC270. Next base: position 4,474 of record NZ_WQQD01000044.1, on the reverse strand, counting down.
CGGATCACCAGTAAGAAATTAAAGGTGGCAGCTGCAGGAGAGGAAACCTGTACAGAGGTTCCGGGCATTTCCCTGGAAGCACTGGAAAAAGATACCTTATCTCATTCCAGGCTGGTTCTTATCCTGCCCGAGAGGATCTGTTATATAGGAAATTCAGCAATCAAATCGTTGAAAGGACGGGCCAGGATTGATGGCAAAGCCCTGGCAGATGTCGATAAGAAAACACTGGCAGAGATCTTGAATAAATGCCTGAAGGTTGCAAGAGGAAGAGCACTAATCCGTTTCTGTGAAGGAAAAATAAGGGCAGTCCTGTCCGGTGATGAAAAAGATTATGCCATCATATCCATGCCGGATATGTACATGGTTACCTCGGCATATATCCATGGGGACTATGAGAAGGCAACGTTTTTAAACGGCTATGCAGACCATTATTCTGTTACGGCGTCCTGGCAGCTGGAAGATACGAAACTTACAGATGTTTATAAGGAACTGATGCAGAATTATGGAAGAAAGACCGATAAGGACATAAAAGCAGTTGTACGGATCACTACGTCAGACGTTGGTGTGTCCGGAGCGAATATTTTTTATTCCCTGCAGGAGCCGACAAGAAATGTGATCCTTGGCAATGCCCTGAAGGTTACGCACAAAAACTGTAAAGGAATGGAAGATTTCACGGAAAACATAGAGTCGATCTTTGATTACTACCGGGAAGTCTTAAAAGGGGTCATGCGGCTGTGTGATATCTGGATCGAGCATCCGGCAAATGCCATGGCAGGGATCATGAAGCAGGCGGGATTTGGAAAAAAACTGCTTGCAGAAACCGTGGAGCAGTTTAAGGCTACTACCGGGAATGAGCCATGCAGCGCATACGAGATCTACTGCGGGATCTGTGAATCCATTACCATTGCAAGGCAGGAAAAGACGAATGAGAGAGGACTTTTAGCTCTGGAAGAAAAAATTGCCGGCTGTGTGTCAAAACGCTGGCATGAATATGATATTCCTGGCACTGTAAAATACTAACAGGGTTTAAAAGAATGGAGACAGCATGGACTGTCTTTTTTTGATGGGAGGAAAACATGAAGGTTACGAATGGAAAAGATGTGGCAAGGCTGCTGGTAGATGAATACTTGAACTGCCATCCCACCGGACACAAAAAATTTATGGAGTCCATGGCAAAAGAGCAGCAGGAAATAAAAGACAATTACACGTATCTTGGCTTTGCCTGGCTAAAAGGTCTTTCAGAGGTCAGATATTACGACCTTCGAAACGAAGCATCGAAACTGATGGCCGATGATCTGTGCCTGCATGTAAAGGAACAGCCAGAAAGGGTGCGCCTGGTGTATGAAGGTGCAGAGGAAATGGAGATCAATCCTTCAGATGAAGAGCAGATGGCAAAAATGTTTACCTGCTACCTGCTTGCAGGAAGTATGGACGGATATGGGGAATTTGTGGATTATGCCCTTGATACCCACCGGACACTGCAGCAGAACCTGACACGGTTTTTCGTGGAATGGTTTGCAAAAGCAGAAAAAGGCTCTGCATTTTTAAAACGGGCAAAGATGGTGTATTCCAGGTATTCCCTGCCATACATCTAAATTACGGAGGTATGTGATGGATAGAAAACTTCCGGACTGGTTAAAAGAGAGCAGGGAGGCAGAAAAACTGATCGCATGGCTGAAATCGCCGGATTGTGAAGTAAAAGAATTTTCCGGACAACTGTTTATAAAGGCAAGATATGGAAACTGTTTCTTTTTCTTTGACTGTTTAAAGGAAAACAGAAAAACAGACCGGAACTGGTGTGCCGTGATCCACATGCCGGAGTATTCCCTTTATGAAGCAGAAGATCTTTTTCTGAAGCCGATCGGGATACCGGATGATTTTGGTTTTCCTGTGCGTGAAGATCTGATCCCGAAACTGGAAACACAGATAAGCCGCATTGGAAAGAAACTTATCCGGGAACAATGGGATGAACTTTTGTTAAAAGGCGGGTATGCAGCTGCACAGATGATCCCGGAGATCAGCAGGGTTTATATCCAGCTAAATGCAGACCGTTTTATTAAAAAAGGAAAGCGGCCGGAGGATCTGATCTATCAGCCGCAGTTTCATTTTGCGGATATGAAGTGGGAATTTTCTGACTGGATGTTTCTGGAATATTTAAGCAACCCACAGCGGGCAGCAGAGCTTTTCGCCCAGAAGTGGCTGCTTGAAAAACTTCCGGAGATTTCAAAAAAGAAGATCTGTATCGGATGTATCCGGGAGGAAATGGAAGAAATGTTAAAAAAGACTGGGACAGGGCCGGAGGTAAGCCTTCCGCGTTCTGCTTAGTATAAAAAATGAAAAAATCAGGAGGAAACGAATAATATGGGTAAATACAATTACATGAATCTGAACCAGAAGATGATCAGGATCCGGAAGAAAGTGCCGAAGCTGATCCGCAAACGGTACAGTGAGGACGTTACTTATGATTTTGTAAAACTGGATGATATTTATGAATGCCTGACACCGGCCCTTAATAAATACGGGGTCGATTTTGACATCTTAAGTGAAAGGCCGACACAGATGGACGAACAGGGCAATTCCGTGTTTTTAAAGGAAATGGGAGCACTCTGGAGATATGAGGCTGATCTGGAGCTGTGCTGGACCAATGCAGACCGTCCGGGAGACAAGGTACGGAGCTTTTTGCATGTCATTGGAACCAATGAAGCACCGGATAAAGCAAAAGGTGCGGCATGGACGTATGGCCTGAAGTATTATTTCTTAAATAAATTCAACATCATGCAAGCATCTGGAATAGACGATCCGGACATGCGTGGGACGGAAAAAGAAGAAATGCCGAAGCAGGAAGCTTCCGTAAAACCGGAAAAGACAGAAAGAAAAGAAACCGCAGCAAAGCAGGAGCAAACGGAACCGGTCAGGGAAAAGAAAACGGACCGTAAAAAACTGCGTGATGGAAATGCCATATCAGAAGATCCTGTAAAAGTGGAATATGCAGTGACGGATACAGAAGAAAACCTTCCTGGACAGATGACTTTTGGAATGGAAGAAAGTGAAAGCGGACTGGAAAAATTTTCCGATGAAGAAACAAAAGCGGAAGATCCGGTTCAGACCGAGGAAATCTCCGTAGATGAGGAAATTACTGCCGAGACGGATGCAGACGGTTTCCGTGCAGTAGAAGAAACGGATGAAGTTCCATTTGATGAAGATGATGAGATTTCTTTTGATGCAGAAGAAGAGGAAGAAACACCAGAAGAGACTGCAGAGGAAGTGTTGGAGGATATGGCTCACGAAGAGGATGCAGAGGATGAAGTGAAATGGGCAGAAAAGGTTATCTGTAATTTTGGTGTCTATGCCGGGACCCCTCTTGGGGAAATGATGCAGGATGCCAGAGGTTACCAGACGATCAAATGGCTGGTACAGCGTTACAAAGGCCAGAATCAGGAAATACAGAAAGCTGCGAAGATCCTTTTGGATCATGAAAAGGAAATGCAAAAAGCAGCCTGAAAACAGAGAAACAGTTCGAGGTGGCTCCGGGAACGGGGCCATCTTTTATGAAAAGGAGGAAGGCATGTATGCCAGAGAATCGTTTACGATCGCAGAAGTAGCAGATCTTTTGTCAATCCGAAGACTGAGTGATTCTTACCAGGACGAATTTCCGGTGGAATGTCCTTTTTGCGGGGATTTAAGAGGAAAATGCAGTTTTTGCATCCGCAAAAATGGAGAACTGAAAAATGTTTACCATTGCTATCATTGCGGAGCATCCGGAAACATGCTGACACTGTATGCGGAACTATCCGGCATTTACGGGAGAAACCGGTATAAAGAAGCCTACCGGGAGATAAAGCAGGCACTTTCTTTTTCTGGAACGGATAAAAGGCAGCAGTCCACGACACGAAATGGGTTCGCTTCTATCGTTTCTAAAAAGAAACGCATTTCCCTTACGGAAGAGGAATGGGATTACCGGGACAATGTATATAAGGAAATGCTCACTTTTCTTAAGCTTAAGGAAACACACCGGAGGAACCTTCTCCTACGTGGGCTGACGTTAAATGAGGTCAGACAGATGGAAGAACGAGGTTTTTTAAGTACGGATGAGGAGAATTCCGTGGCCATTGCCAGAAAGCTCTTAAAAAAGGGATTTCGCCTGGATGGGGTTCCTGGATTTTTCATCAACCGGGATGGTGACTGGGAAGCTGCTTTTTATAGGAAGAATAACGGGTATCTTTGCCCGGTCCGGGATGGGAAGGAACGGATCATAGGATTCCAGATCCGGCTGGATGTTCCTTTAAAAGAACGGAAGTACCTCTGGTTTACCAGCAGCGGCTTAGAAAAAGGCACATCAAGCGGCAGCCCGGCAGGAATGTTTGGGAAAATAAAGGATGGCACGGTTTACGTAACAGAAGGGATCTTAAAGGCAGAGATCGCATGGATGTGTACAGGAAATCCTTATATTGGAGTCCCTGGAGTTTCCAATCAT
>NZ_WQQD01000043.1:0-12101 GCF_018785605.1 Blautia sp. MCC270 | reverse complement strand
AACGCAGGTTAAGAATTGATTCAAAGAGTTTGATTAACGATCAACAAGCATGTATGTAGTTTTTAAGGTACAAACCTTAAAATGGCCCAGTGGCTCAGTTGGTTAGAGCGCCGCCCTGTCACGGCGGAGGTCGAGAGTTCGAGTCTCTTCTGGGTCGTTACAGCTTAGCTGTAATGAATTAAATATGGGATCTTAGCTCAGCTGGGAGAGCATCTGCCTTACAAGCAGAGGGTCATAGGTTCGAGCCCTATAGGTCCCATAGATTATGGATGGATTCCCGAGTGGCCAAAGGGGGCAGACTGTAAATCTGTTGGCACCGCCTTCGAAGGTTCGAATCCTTCTCCATCCACTTAAATGCCGATGTGGCTCAATTGGCAGAGCAGCTGATTTGTAATCAGCAGGTTATCGGTTCGAGTCCGATCATCGGCTTTTAACATTTAATAACGCGGGGTGGAGCAGTCTGGAAGCTCGTCGGGCTCATAACCCGAAGGTCATAGGTTCAAATCCTGTCCCCGCTACTTATGCCCAGATAGCTCAGTTGGTAGAGCAGAGGACTGAAAATCCTCGTGTCGCTGGTTCGATTCCGGCTCTGGGCATGTTTTAATGTAAAACATACGAACGGCTGGTTAGAAAAAGCCTGAGCATGTTTTAATGTAAAACATATGAACAGCTGGTTAGAAAAAGCTTGGGTATGTTTTAATGTAAATATGGGGTATTAGCTCAGTCGGTAGAGCACTTGACTTTTAATCAAGTTGTCCGGGGTTCGAATCCCCGATGCCTCACTTTTTAAGTGGATCAGATAAATTCCCATTTATTGCTCAAGGCAGTAGGTGGGAATTTTGTTTTATATCTGTGGAAGACGGTTACGTTGTGATTCAGCGTAACCGTCTTTTTTATATCATAGAAAATTACGTACTGACGAACGAATCAGCAGAGCCATCGAGTAGGATTTCAATGGTAGGAGTATGTCAATGCGATAAAAAAAATATTATGGACATTTTCGACAAAATTAGAGCATAGCTGTACAGTATTAAGACTTTATCATAAGAATGAGCAGGAAATCTGTTATGATCAGGATTACTAGGAAGACAATAGAGATGGTCATAGAATAGATATTCTGGATCTGGTTTGGATTCTGCGGATCACATTTGATCTGAACATGCTTTCCGGGGGCTTTGCCAAGGCGTAAAAACTCGATTCGGTCAGCTGTGTAATTTTGTTCCTTGTAGGTGTAAGAGTACTTCACATAGTTATGATAATTGGAACTATGAGGCTTGTTAGGATTATTTGAGCGGCTGACAGATGATATAACAGCATCTACAGGTACGTAATCATGATATTTTATGGCGGAACAGATAGTTATTGCCAGAAAAAAAACAGTTCCAATTACGCAGCAGCCCAGAATAACCGGTAAAATTTGTCGGGCTTTTGGATTTACGGTGACACTCATGATTTTTCTCCTTTCTTGGTTGATAGTCTGATAATTTATGGGGGATTAATTATGCAGGATAAAAATGTACTGTGATCGAACAGATCTCGCTGTTTGTGGCAGTACGCATATTCGGGCCCCATATGCCGGCACCGGAGGTAACGATGTTGTGCATAGTCCCCTTTTTCAGGTAACCGCAGGAATTTTCCCAGATCAGTCCGGTGATGATGTTCAGAGGGAACAGCTGGCCGTCATGAGTATGGCCGCAGAGATCAAGGTCTGCGCCTGCGGCTGCCACTTCATCCAGCTGACCGGGCTGATGATCCATAAAAATAATCGGGAGTGTTTTGTCAAGGGAGGCTGTAAGCTGGTCAGGATCCTTACGGGTGTCGGACATTTTTCGGCAGCGTGAAGGATCCTTACGGCCTGTCAGATAAAACCGTTTATCTATGAGGACGGTTTCGTCATCGAGAAGCCGGATGTTGGCAGATTCCAGAAAATTCCGCATTCTGGGATCATCATAATCTTTTTTTGCATTGCGGAAGGTAAAACCGGCCAGAATCGGTTCGCTGAGATCATGGTTGCCCCAACAGGCATAAACGCCGTATCTGGATTTCAGCGAACGGAGAATGGCCGCTGTTTTTTTCGGGTTTTTGATCCCTTCATATTCGTTATCAAAAATATCGCCGGCAATACAGATCAGATCCGGATCTTCGGCGTTGATCTTTTTTACAAGAAGCCTGGCATGTTTTTCTCCGATACTGTAACCGAAATGAATGTCTGCGAGCAGGACAATCTTCAGGGAGTTCATTCCCTTCACCTGCTTGTCTATTTTCACATCATAAGTTTTTGTCTTAATGTTCCACTGATTAAAAATCCCATAGAGACTGACACCAATGATCAGAAGGGTGCAGACAGCGCCTGTGACTACGAAGGCTTTCCGGGAATACATCCAGGCCGGATGAAGCGTATGCTTCAGGATCAGTCTGCAGAGATCTGTAGTTACGATTACGATCAGGATGTAAAGAAATGTTCCCTGAAAATAATTTGCCGTATTTTTCAGGATGCGATGGAGCGCAGGGGGCTTCCGGATGAGAAAACAGGTCAGAAGAGAAGTGGACAGAAAAATATAAACACCTGCAAAGCATGCCCGGAACGCAAAGGTCTGGAAAAAATGAGTGCAGGCACCCATCCACAAAATCATCCAGCGGACGATATAAATATTAATGAGAATATATAATGGTGCGAGAAAGATGGCAAGCATGGTGTGTGATACCTCCATTCGTGGCAAGCAATAAGCGGTGAGCAGGACTGATCGCTGCAGATACTTTTTGGATTGATACATAGCATTTCCATAAATTACTGCAACATGTTCGGAATAACTTTTTTTGATGCATTGATTCATAGAACTGCTATAGTATACAGCAAATAATAATTTTTGGCAAAAGAACATATATTAGGAAAAAGAACGCTTATGGTGCTTTTTATGAAAAAATATGCGCTTCTTCGATATTGTCTGGTGTTTTTAGCAATTGTTCTTCCTTATTTTTCGGCGGCAACCATTAATGGACCAGAGAGGGTCCTGGCAGAGAGGGTGCCGGATATGGAAGAATATCTCCCGGTCATTGTTTTTTCGCAGATTTCCCCGGATATGAAAAAAGAAACCATAAAGGCGCAGACTGTGATCGCACGGTCGAATATTCAAAGGTGGCTGGGCGAGGGGAAAAATCTGGCAGAGATCCTGAGGGAAAACGGAAGTACAGAGGAAGTCTGGAGATATTTTTTTGCAGAAAAAAGGCAGATCTATGAGCAGGCAGCAAAAGAGACGGATGGACAGGTACTTACATATGAAGGAAAAGTGAGGCTGACTCCCTGGCATAAGAGAAGCGCAGGGAAAACCCGCAGCGGGGAAGAGGCTTTTCATGATGAGGCGTATACATATCTGAAATCGGCAGATAGCAGCGAGGATAAAAAATCTCCGGATCATATAAAAATCGTGGAAATTCCTGCGGGGCAGCTTTCCGGGGAGCTGAAGATCAAAAAACGGGACAGTGCCGGTTATGTGACAGAGCTTACGATTGGGGAAACACTTCTGGAGGGAGAAAGCTTTGCAGCGGGAATGGGACTGGAATCCGCGAATTTCAGTTTGAAGAAAAAGGATGATATTTATTATCTGCGAGTGTGTGGTAGCGGTCATGGTGTGGGATTTTCCCAGTTTGGTGGAAATGAGATGGCAAAAAACGGAAGCAGTGCGGAGGAAATCCTGGAAAAATATTTTCCGGAGATGGATCTGAAAGCTGAGGATTAAAGAAAGTCAGGCATCCGAAGCAACGTCTGATAAAAAAATATTCAAAAAATGAATAGACAGCCATATTCTGGACACTCTATAGATATAGAAATGGTGACCGAAACGGCAGCTTTACTGTTTTTTCTGTTACTGAAAATGAACATATCAGACAGAGGTGGAAAGAATATGAAAAGTAAAATCGTGAGAGGTATTATCAACGGAGGTGTTCTGGCAGCAGTGGCGGCACTTGGGATTACTGTTTATCAGCTTGGAACAAAGCCCATCGCAGAAAATCCCCAGGAGGAAAATTCTGTACAGGTAGAAGAGACCGGGCTGGAAGAGGAGCTTTCGGACGGGGAAAACGCAGAGGATGCGGCAGCTGCCGGAGATGGCTGGCAGGATGTAGCACAGGATGAGATCTCTGATGGAGAAACCGGAGATGAAGCAGGTCTGTCAGGAGCTTCAGAAGCCGGAGCAGATGGAGTGACAGGAAGCATCCGTGAGACTGCAGGAAGTGGTACAGCCGAAAATGCAGCGGCAGATGCAGATAATGGAAGTGGTACGGATGATAGGAGCGTGTCTGCGGCGGCAGGTGCAGACAGAAGCCGCACAGATGGCACTGGAAATACAGCAGATAATGCCGGAAATACATCGGCAGAGGGAGCGGTGAATAACGGAGCTGGAGCTTCCACAGATACCGCAGAGACCTCAGCTGTCGGAATTGCGGCACAGGCTTTGGATTTTACGGAGGATTCTATTATGGAATGGCCGGTCAGAGGAACGGTTCTTGTGGATTACAATATGGATGAAACCGTATATTATCCGACTTTGGATCAGTATCGTGTGAGCTCTGCCATTGCTTTGCAGGCAGTGGAGGATGCGCCGGTGTATGCAGCGGCTGATGGTCAGGTGCTTTCTGTTGTACAGGATGCCTGTACGGGAACGACTGTGACTATGGAGCTGGGAAATGGTTATCAGGCAGTATATGGGCAGCTGAAGGACCTTACTGTGGCAGAAGGTGACACAGTAAAGGAGGGTGAAGTGATCGGAAATATCAGTGCACCTACCAAATATTATTCTGTAGAAGGCCCGAATCTTTATTTTGCAATGAAAAAGGATGGCGTGCCAGTAGATCCGTTTGAATATCTGGAATGACAGGGAAAACCGAAAAACAGATATGCCGGGGAGATTTTTGGAAACAGAGTATGGAGGATACGGGATGGGAGGTATATGCATCCCGTATCCTCTGTCTTGTGAAGCGTATTAGTGAGAACGGAGTGAGCAGTAATAAAAATTTCCATTTACATAGGAAAAGAATCTTTTTTACAGGAAAGAAACCGTGTATAATCTATATTATAAATATGCATACAAGGACGGATATAACAGGACAAAAGAAGAGGTACATAAGTTATGAACATTAATGAAATAGCCAGGCTTGCCGGAGTTTCCAGAGCTACGGTATCCAGATATCTGAATAATGGATATGTCAGCAGTGAAAAAAAGGAAGTCATCCGCAGGGTGATCCAGGAGACAGGATATCAGCCATCCTCCCAGGCACAGACACTGCGGACCAAAAAAACCAGTCTCATCGGTGTCATCCTTCCAAAGATCAATTCAGATACCATAAGCCGTGAGGTGACAGGGATCAGTGATATTCTTACACGGAGAGGATATCAGCTTATTCTGGCCAATACCAATAATGATGTGGAAGAAGAGCTGAAATACCTTTCTCTGTTTAAAGAACGTCAGGTGGACGGAGTGGTTTTTATTGCTACCATGTTTACCAGAAAGCATAAACAGATGCTGAAGGATTATAAGGTACCGATCGTGATCCTGGGACAGCATCTGGACGGATATCCATGTATTTATCAGGATGATCATAAAGCAGCTTTTCAGGTCACGGAGAAGCTGGCGGAGAAGGGGAAAAAGTTTGCCTATATCGGCGTTACAGATAAGGACGAGGCAGTTGGTGCCTGCAGGAAAAAGGGTTTTATGGATGCTATCCATAAAGCTAAGCTGGAGGTCGTGCCGGAGAGGATGAAGATTGGAAGCTTTACCATGGATTCCGGGTATGAGATGGCAAAGGAGCTTTTTGAGGAGGAGCCTTCCATAGATTCTCTTGTGTGTGCTACGGATACTATGGCGGTGGGAGCCATGACTTATTTGAAGGAGATCGGGCTTCGCATTCCCGAGGATGTTCAGATCGCAGGGATTGGGGATGGAGTTCCGGGTAAGATCGTGGAACCGAAGCTGACAACGGTACATTTTTATTATAAGACCAGCGGAATGGAGGCAGCAGCCATGCTGGCTGATCTTATTGAGAACGATACCGGGATCAGCAAGGAAATAAAAATGGGATGTGAGCTTGTGGAACGGGAATCTCACAGGTAACAGAGAATATCCTCGCAGACAGAGGAAGAAATTATAAGTTATTGTGGAACAGGAGCAGATCTTTTGGGAGAAAAAGACCTGCTTCTTTTTTTGTGTGGTGCTGTGTTATGGCTGAGCAAACACAGAAAAATGCCAGATTTTTTCTGCGATGTCCTGACTGGTTTGTCTGTCTTGCATCTGTTCTTATGGAATATGTACAATTTTGACCGAAGAAATTTGTGAGATGTTGCGGATTTACAAATAATAATGCAGTAGTTATAATACAAGTAAGATATGAGAACGATTCCACATAATAACGCAAGCAACAACATAAAACAAACCATTGAAAAGTGTTAAAATCATCAAAAAACTTAAAAAAATGGAAAGATTATCGTTCCTTGTATGAATGGATATATGAAATCAATCTCATAAATAAATGAAAAACAATGGATCAGAGATAATAAATCCCGGGAAGCTGAAGAAAGAACAGACAGATCTGATCCGAAGAAAGGGAAAGAAGAAAGAGATGACTGTCCGGGAACAGTAGCAGAAAAGGAGGAAGGACATGGATTACAGAAAGACAGCACAGGAAATCTATGATCATGTAGGAAAGAAAGAAAACATCATTTCCGCGGCGCACTGTGCAACAAGGCTTCGTCTGGTCATTGCGGATAATGACAAGGCGGATAAGGAATATGTAGAGAACATCGACGGTGTGAAGGGCGTGTTTTTCGCACAGGGACAGATGCAGATCATCCTGGGAACAGGAGTTGTAAACAAGGTTTATGATGAATTTATCCAGATCGCCGGAATATCAGAGAGTAGTAAGGATGAGCTTAAGAAGGTGGCAGCATCCAAGGCTAATCCAATACAGAGACTGATCAAGACACTGGGAGATATTTTTGTCCCGATCATCCCAGCTATCGTAGCCAGCGGATTTTTGATGGGAATCATGGAAGCCCTGAACTTCATGGTAAACAACGGTTTCCTGAATATTAACACCAATGGTTCCATTTATGTATTTGCACAGCTTTTCAGTAACACAGCGTATACATTTCTGCCGATCCTTATCGCTTACAGTGGTGCGAAGGTATTCGGTGCCAACCCTTATCTGGGTGCGGTTATCGGTATGATCATGATCCATCCAAATCTGCAGAATGCCTGGACTGTTGCAACAGAGGGTGTGCAGGCAACGCAGAAGGTATGGTTTGGACTTTACTCCATTGACATGGTGGGATATCAGGGACATGTGATCCCGGTTATCATTGCAGTATGGGTACTGGCACAGATCGAGAAAAGACTTCATAAGATCGTACCTGCAATGTTCGATCTTTTTGTAACACCACTTGTCAGTGTTTTTGTAACCGGTTATCTTACACTTTCCATTATCGGACCGATCTTCGTAGCTGTTGAGAACGGACTTCTGGATGGGATCCAGTGGCTGATCGCACTGCCATTTGGAATCGGAAGCTTTATCATGGGTGCCTTTTATGCACCGACTGTTGTTGCCGGTGTTCATCACATGTACACTATCATTGACCTTGGACAGCTGGCCAAATTCGGCGTTACCTACTGGTTGCCACTTGCATCCGCAGCTAACATTGCACAGGGTGGTGCAGCTCTTGCTGTAGGCCTGAAATCCAGAAATCAGAAGATCAAATCCATGGCTGTTCCTTCTGCCTTAAGCGCATGCATGGGAATCACAGAGCCGGCAATCTTCGGTGTAAACCTCCGCTTCGGAAAGCCTTTTATCATGGGCTGCCTGGGTGGTGCATGCGGAGCACTTTTTGCCTCCATTAGCAGTCTTGGTGCCACAGGAACAGGTGTTACCGGTATCTTCGGAATCCTGCTGTGCCTGAATAATCCGGTTTCTTATATACTCATGTTTGTCATCGCATTTGGTGTGGCTTTTGTACTCACATGGATGTTCGGATATAAAGACGAGGTACAGGAAACAGCTGGGAAAAATATTGAAACAGAGAAAAAGGCAGGTGCTCCGGCAGAGAATGCTGAGATGAAATCTGCGGAGAAAAAAACAGCTGAGAGCGGTGTGCAGACTCTCTACAGCCCGCTTGAGGGAACTGCAATCCCGCTTTCAGAAGTAAAAGATGCGACCTTTGCATCTGAAGTCCTTGGAAGGGGCATGGCAGTGATTCCGTCCAAAGGTGAAGTAAAAGCACCCTGTGACGCTACGGTTTCTACAATTTTTGACACAAAGCATGCCATCGGGCTTGCGACAGAAAGTGGTCTGGAGCTGCTGATCCATATCGGCGTTGACACCGTTGAACTTGGCGGTAAATTCTACACCGCTCATGTAAAGGACGGTGACGTGGTCAAAAAAGGCCAGACACTGATCACCTTTGATATGGATGCTATTAAGGCAGCCGGCTATGATGTGACCACACCGCTGATCGTAACCAATACCGATGATTATGAAGAAGTAAAAATGCTTGCAGAAGGAACAGTAAATAATGGTTCTGAAGTACTGGAGGTAAAATAAAATGAGTTCTCTGACCAAGGTACTTGCAGAGGAAGTGCGAAAAATCGAGGAAACGGCAGCAGTTGATAGGACGATGCAGACAAACCGTCTGACCCATCATCTGATGCCGCCTGTGGGATGGCTCAATGACCCGAACGGATTATGCTGGTACAAGGGAAGATATCATGTGTTTTTCCAGTATTCTCCGTTTGAGGCCAACGGTGGACTGAAATTCTGGGGACATTACTCCAGTGAAGATATGATCAGCTGGAGATATGAAGGGGTTCCGCTTCTGCCGGACAGCATTTATGACTGTCATGGTGTTTACTCAGGCTCTGCCATTGCGGAGAAAGATAAGCTTCATCTTTTCTACACAGGAAACATCAAGATGGATGGAGATTATGATTATATCAATAACGGAAGGCAGTCCAGCACTCTTCATGTGGAGAGTGCGGACGGCCTTCATTTCGGAACAAAGGAGGTTGCAGTTTCCTGCGAGGATTATCCGGAGAATTACACCTGTCACATCCGTGACCCGAAGGTCTGGAAGGAGGGGGAAGAGTACCGGATGATCCTTGGCGGCCGTCAGAAAAGCGACCAGGGCGCCGTACTTTTTTACAGATCCGAAGATCTGAAGAACTGGAAATTTGACAGTGAGCTTACTACAGAAAAGGCATTCGGATACATGTGGGAGTGCCCGGATTTTTTCACTCTTGAGGGACAGGAGGTGCTTTCTGTATCTCCCCAGGGACTGATCAGAGAAGAGTTCCGTTTTCAGAACATCTATCAGTCCGGATACTTTATCCTGAAGGATGGAAAGCCGGAGGAAAAAGCTTTCCGGGAATGGGACCACGGCTTTGATTTCTATGCACCCCAGACATTCCAGGATGGAAAGGGCAGACGGATCCTGATCGGCTGGATGGGAATGCCGGATGCAGATGAGGAGTATGTGAATCCTACAGCAGAGAGCGAAGGCTGGCAGCATTGCCTGACTGTTCCAAGGGAAGTTACGTATAAAAACGGAATGCTTTATCAGTATCCGGTGGAAGAACTGAACGAGCTGAGAAAGACTGGCGTTTCTGTCAGCGGTTCCAGTGCGGAGATTCCGGTGAATGGACCGTTTGATCTGGATGTTCAGGTAAAAGGTGAGCAGGGTAAAGTGAGCCTTGGAGAAAATCTCTTCCTGGAATATCAGGACGGAGATATGATCTTAACTCTCTCCGAGAAGGCCGGTGCCGGACGTAAAGTACGTAAGGCGCATGTTCCGTCCGGTGTGATCGAAAGCATCAGAGTTCTTGCGGATACTACAGCTGTGGAAATCTATGTGAATGGCGGAGAGGTTGTTTTTGCCACCAGATATTATCCGGAAACGCAGGAGCAGGCTGTGAAGGTGGAGGCTGTGGAGTGTGATGGGAAGATTTATGTGCTGAAGAATTATGTGATGGAGTAGGCTGGGCTTATTGATCGTGAAATACAGCAAGATCAGAATACGAATACCTATAGAGCAGCTATGCAGTGAATTCCATATTCACAGAAATAAGAAATGACCGTATAATAAAGCAGGTGGGAAAATCCGCAGCCGGAATCCCGACCTGCTTTATCTTTGTTATAAGTGAAATACATGAATTGTGCCGGCTGCTTGAGTATAGAAGGATGGCTGCTGAAGAAATGTTGGTGGCTGTCTTTACATAGAAGGAAGGATATCAGCTGTCGGGATATCGGTCTTACAGGACGACAACGATCTGTGTGGCTACTGTCGGAAATGGAAATGTACTGGCATTTGGCATTGTATTGCATAAATTTTTTACAGAAGAGGAGACTGCTATGAACTATACATACATCGTGCAGTGTGCAGACGGCACGCTCTACACCGGCTGGACAAACTGCCTTGCCAGACGGATGAAAGCCCATAATGAAGGCAAAGCAGGCGCCAAATATACCCGGGCCAAAAGGCCGGTGAAGCTGGTGTATTATGAAGGCTTTGCCACAAAGGAGGAGGCCATGAGCCGGGAGTACCGGATCAAGCAGCTGACCAGGGAGAAGAAGCTGGAGTTGATGAGGTTTTGAATTTTGATAAACATTTTGATATTTCAAAAGGCCTCAAATGTGTGGAGCATTATGCAGCGGAACTGAAAGATAAGGATATGTATGTTCTGCTGAATCTTATTGGTATCTCAGCATAACAACTGAATCAAAGGTATCTCCATTGTCGATCCACTGACAGCTACCATCGTTTTTTGCACAGATATCTTCAATTATGGACAGACCGAATCCATGGTTGGGGATATCTTTTTTTGATGTTTTGTGGTTGAATGGTTGTGCCGGATCTTTGCTGTTTTTCATGTGGACAGTAAGAAAACCGGCGGACATTTTTGATGTTACAGAGATAAACGGTGCTTCAGAACCGGAAGCGTTGCAGCTTTCTATTCCATTATCCAGCAGGTTGAAAAATATACTGCTCAGTTCCGAAGAGGGAATATTGGATTTCTCCGGAAGAAGAACCTCGTAGGTAACTTTGATATTTTTCTGCATGGCAAGAAATCTTTTGTCCGCAAGGATGGCGTTGATCAGGCTGTCCTGACAGATGGGATGGAAACGTTCTCTCTGAAAATCATCGGTTATGGCAGGCAGGTAGTCCTGGATCTTATCATATTCGTTCGTTTTCAGGTAATTCTGAAGTGTCTCAAGTTTCCGGATGGTAGACTGCTGGAATTCTAGAGTCTCCTGCTTTCTGGAAACAAACAGCTGCTCCTGTTCTTTCTGTAACTGTTCCTGCTTCTGAAGAGCCTGAAATTTTGCCTCTTCCTGAGCATTTTTGAGCGATCGTCTGGCAAGAAGGTAGATCCTGCGGTAAGTGAGGGCCAGAAAAAAGAGAAGCATTATCTGGCAAAACAGAGCATATTCCTGTAGCAGAGCTCCCAGGAAAAGAGATGCCTGAACACAGAAAAATTCTATAAAAAGAATAGTAAAGCCTCGTTTCATAAAGTCCTCTTTTCCGGCGGAAGTTCTGAAAGAATTGTTTCTAGATATACATCTGCCTCAAGATATTTTTGGGTGCGGATCAGATAATTCAGTGAAAAGAGATGGTTTTCCATATCGTGATTCCATTTTCGCACAGATTGATATTCTTGTTCCATTTCGGTTGTATATTCCAGCTGTTTCTGAAGAAAACTCATCTGCTGAACCAACAGTTCGTGTCTTTTTTCTCTGAGAGAAATGTTGTGAAAAGCCCTGGCTATGATCAGACAGCAGAGAAGATTGAGAAACCAGTACAATACGATCAGCCATTTTAACAAATGTAGCAAGAATTCTCCCACCTCTTCAGGTGGTGAGATGAATTGCACATCTGAGCATATCTGCTCAAAAAAATCTCTATAGTATAAAAGAAACACTTGTTCTCTCTTCCCTGATGTAGTATACTGAAAAGAACAATTAGTTCATAAATACATATCCGTCGATATAAGAAAAAGGATGATAAATATAATGGAGTTAGACCATGAAAGATGCATTCTGGGGTCAGATATTCTGTCTGCTCA
>NZ_WQQD01000042.1:0-203 GCF_018785605.1 Blautia sp. MCC270 | reverse complement strand
GCCCGAAGGCCCTCCCCCTGCACCCCCACCCTCTTGGGCACGGAAGTAGTTCTTCGTTGTTGTGTGTGCTGCGTTGTTGACTTTTGTCTGTATGCTGCGGTACTCAGAATGGAACGTTGTGCCGATCTGGTTTCTGTATTCTTCGGTACTTATGGTGGTACGCTGTGCCGATCTAATCCCTGTATTCTTCGATATTTATGGTG
>NZ_WQQD01000041.1:0-323 GCF_018785605.1 Blautia sp. MCC270 | reverse complement strand
TCAACAACGCAGCACACACAACAACGAAGAACTACTTCCGTGCCCAAGAGGGTGGGGGTGCAGGGGGAGGGCCTTCGGGCTACGGAACTCTGAGATGGCCTTCCCCCTGCATATTCCCGCATTGAAAATGCGACAGGCGTAGCGCCATCCAGCGAAGAGTCTTATTATAAAAAACAATACAATAAACAACAATAAAGATAATCCTAAAAATTACAAATAAGAATAAAAAATTGTCCTATAAAGATAAACTTCCAGGAAAATCTAAAAAAATTGAAATTTATGGTTGACAAGCATAACTCCCAGTGGTATTATAACTGAGCTGT